>JBGULZ010000178.1:0-6201 GCA_045116595.1 Ruminococcus sp.
GCAGGACACGACCGTCCATTTCAGGATACTTGTGCCCCGCCAGGAACACTCAAAGATAATTGAACTTTGCGTTAAATACGATTATGACTATAACTGGGAATACGTCAAGCTGCTCTGGTGCGGAAAATTTGACGAAAACACCGAGATCTGGGAGGGCGATTTTACCCCCGGCAGGATGGGCTTATACTGGTACTGCTTCAGGCTCTCTACCCCAAGCGGCAACCGCTACCTTGTACCAAGCGACCCGTTTGAAAAGAGCAAGATACAGGATCACCCCGAGAGAAGCTGGCAGCTCACCTGCTACAAAAAGGGCTTTGACACCCCAAAATGGCCTGTGGGCGGCGTTATGTACCAGATATTTCCCGACCGCTTCAACTTTAGCGGCGAGGAAAAAGAGCTTGAACGCACCGACTTTACCCGCAACAAGGACTGGTACGCTACACCCGAATGGAGACCCAACGAAAACGGCGAGATAACAAACTCCGACTTCTTTATGGGCGACCTAAAGGGTATCACCGAAAAGCTCGACTACCTTGAGCATTTGGGCGTGAGCTGTATTTACCTCAACCCGATCGGCGAAGCGTACTCCAACCACCGCTATGATACGGGCGATTACTCTAAGATAGACCCGATACTCGGTACAGAGGACGATTTTGTCGAGCTCTGCGCCGAGGCGAAAAAGCGCGGTATCCACGTTATCAACGACGGCGTGTTCTCGCACACGGGCTCCGACAGCAAATACTTCAACCGCTCGGGAAGATACGGCGACGGCGGCGCTTACCGCGACCAAAACTCACCGTACTACAGCTGGTATAAGTTCAACGAATGGCCAAACAACTACAACAGCTGGTGGGGCTTTTACACGCTCCCCGAGGTCATCGAGACCTCGCCCGATTTTAACGAGTACATCAACGGAGAAAACGGTATCATCCGCAAATATATGCGTCTGGGCAACTCGGGCTGGAGGCTTGATGTTGCCGACGAGCTCCCCGATGAGTTTATGGAAAACCTCAGAAGATCCGTCAAGGCGGAAAACCCCGAGGCGATAATCATCGGCGAGGTATGGGAGGACGCGAGCAACAAGGAAAGCTACGGCGCAAGGAGAAGATTCCTGCTCGGCGATCAGCTCGATACGGTTATGAACTACGTGTTCAGAGGCGCGATACTCGACTTCTGCCGCGGACAGGAAGCCCGCTACACGATGGCGGCGATAATGAGCGTTATCGAAAACTATCCGCGCCCCGTGCTCAGGGTGCTGATGAACTCTCTCTCTACCCACGACACCGAGCGCGCGCTCACCGTTATCGCAGGCGAGCCGCTCAACGGACGCGACAGAGAGTGGCAGGCGAACACCCATCTTTCAAAAGAACAGCGCGAGCGCGGCATAAAGCTGCTTAAGATCGCGGCGGCGATGCAGTTTACCCTGCCCGGATTCCCGTGCGTATATTACGGCGACGAGGCAGGACTCGAAGGCTACCGCGACCCGTTCAACCGCTGCTGCTACCCCTGGGGCAAGGAGGACAAGGAGCTTGTTGAGTGGCACTCAAAGCTCGGTAAGCTCAGAGAAAGCTGCTCCGCGCTTTGGGACGGCGAATTCATTGACGCCTACGCCAACGGCAGAAGGATAGCGTATATCCGCCACGACAAGGAAAGCGCGATCTACTGCACCTTCAACCTCTATGAGGAAGAGGTAATCATCGATCCTCCGCCGGGCTACGACAACGCCAAGGTTATGTTCGGCTCACGATACGAAAACCACAAGCTCTATGTCAAACCCCTGAGCTGTGAATTTTTGATCGTCGACCTATGATTTATAATTTAATAACAATCGGGAGCTGTCGCACTTGACAGCTCCTTTTTTTGCAGAAAAACGGCTGCCGTGTTATTCGGCAGCCGTAAATATTATAATATCAGTCGTATTCTTCAAGGAGCTTGATGTTGTATTTCTCGGTCGAGTTAAAATCTCCGGTAGTAAAGCTCGGATCCGGATCGTACCACGGCTTTGAATTATAATAGCTCCTGATCGAAGCGTCCTTGAAAACATAACCGTTTCTCGCGTAGATCTCATTGATAGCGTCCTGGGCAAAGTTGCCTGATACAGGGGTTCCTACCATTCCCGAAAGGGTCGCTTCGACCTCACCGCGCGAAAGCTCGCGGATCGAGGAATCCGGGAATACAAAATCGGACTCTCTGTATACATAGCTCGGACGGAAGTGGCCGTAATAGGTGGTATATGTCGAGGATTGATTTGTCTGTGACGACTGACTGCTCTCTGCCTTTTTGCTGTCCTTGACCGTGACCGTGCACGAAGCGTTTACGCCGTTTTCGGCAGTGCAGATAATATTCGCGACTCCCGCGCCCGCCGCGGTCACCGTGCCGTCGCTGTTAACTACCGCGACCGCGCCGTTTGAAGACGACCAGTTGAGCTTTGTTGAAGTGGCGTCCGACGGTGAAACAGTAGCCTTGAGCTGGGTCGTCTTGCCGACCTCAAGCGTTGTTGACTGATTGTTCAGCGTGATGTTTGTAACTTCCTTGCCTTTGACAGTGACAGTGCAGCTTGCGGAATCTCCCGATTCGTTTTTCGCCGTAACAACGGTTGAACCGACAGCCTTGCCTTTAACTGTACCGTTTTCCACGGTGACGATATCGCTGTCGCCGGTCGTCCAAGTAAGTTTTTTGTTGGCGGACTCCGGCACTACCGAAATAACCTTTGAGTCTCCTACGGTAATGGTAAGCTCCTGAGCACTCAGCTCAAACCCCTGTCTGCCGCCAAAGCCGCAGCCGGCAAACAACGCGATAAGCATTGAGGCTAAAGCAATCAACGATATGGTTTTTTTCATAAAATCCCCTCATTTGTTATAAATTATGACAAAGCACCGAAAAACGCACTTTTAGTTCCATAATTATAACATAAAACGACAAACTATTCAATAGTTCTTTGATTTTTTTTGGTTAATATTTACCATATCGTAAAGAGTTCGGATCGAGACGGTATATCCCTGATAACAAAAGAAGTTGAGTATAAAATGCAGCCCTTTTTATGGATTCATAGCGAATTTTTTTATCAATTCAATAAAGCGGCAATAGAAAAGATTGACCCACTTATTGCCCGTAATAAGAACAATGCCTAACAAAAGCGCTAAAGATAACGCGATCGCGATCGCTGGATTCTCATAAACGTCGGAAATGTTCGCCGCCTTGAATATCATAAAGCAGATCTTGATCAAAAAGCTCGAGAAAATGTAAATACATACGGTTCTTGTTCCGTATTTTGTAAACCAAAATTCCTTGTTCGGAACCAAAGAAATAACGCACACGATCATCAAAACCGCTATCAGATATATTACCGCTCTCTCTATCCCTCCCGGAATATTATCTACCTTGGTATTGTTATACGACTGGATCATCTCGTACATTTTTATCGGGATATAGCCTTTAATGTTCGCGAAAACGGTCAACCCGACCGACAGCGCTATACCGATGACCGGCAGCGCTTTATTCAAAGAACGCAGTTTTTCTGTTTTTTCTTTATCAAAGCTGTATCCGAGTATAAAAAACGGGAAAAAGCAAATCGTTCTTGACAGAGAAAACACCCTGTCGATATTGCCGAACAAGCCGCAATAAATTCCTAATACAAATGATACGATGATTATAGGTTTGAACTTATAGATGTAGTCGATACTTATATTCCAAAAAAACAGACTCAGCAAATACCAAAACGCGTATTGCGGCAAAAATATATTTACTTTAAGAACGCCTTGGATAGCCATAGTGTAAATTGTATTAAATATGAAAAACGGTATCAAATACTCCGCAAACGCCCGCTCGGTTTTTCTTTTGCTCATTCTTGAAAAATAGCCCGATATAAAAACAAACAACGGCATATGGAACGAGTAGATGACCGAACGGATAACGCCCATAAAACCTGTTGTAGAGATCTCTTCAAGAATATGCCCCAAAACAACAAGTATTATCAAAATAAATTTTATATTGTCAAAACCATAGTCGCGGGTTTTAATTGTTCTGTCCATTATTTATCACCATTCTGTTTCAGTCGCGGGGACGCAGCGGCGTCTGAAAAAAACAGACCTCCCGAACAATCGAAAGGTCTGATAAATAACCAAAGTGTATGATTATCTTTTACTGAACTGTCACGGCGTTAAGAAAACAGTCCTGCGGACTGTTTTTAGCCGGGACCGCAGGAGCTGTGCTCCGAGGACACCGCTGTGGTCCTTAAAAGGAAAACTCCAAAGCCCTTGCGAGCCTTGGAGTATAAAGACAACGCAAAAATTATCTTTTACTGAACTGCGGCGCTCTACGGGCTCCTTTGAGACCGTATTTCTTACGCTCTTTCATTCTCGGGTCACGGGTGAGGAAGCCTGCCTTCTTGAGGGCGGGGCGAAGCGCCTCGCTGTCGTACTGAAGGAGAGCTCTTGAGATACCGTGACGGATAGCGCCCGCCTGACCGGTAACGCCGCCGCCGTTAACGCGGCATACAACGTCAAACTTCTCGTCTGTCTCTGTAAGCGCAAGAGGCTGACGAACGATGAGCTTGAGTGTTTCAAGACCGAAATAATCGTCGATATCGCGGTCGTTGATCGTGATTTTACCTGTGCCCTGGTACAGTCTTACACGGGCAACAGAGCTTTTTCTTCTGCCTGTACCGTAAAAATAAGGTGTCTTATCGTACATAAATTTCCGCCTCCTTCTTATGCGTCTAACATCTCGGGCTTCTGAGCCTGATGGTTGTGTTCGGCACCCTCAAAGAGTCTGAGTCTGAGGAGAGCCTTTCTGCCGAGAGTGTTTTTAGGAAGCATACCCTTAACAGCGAGCTCCATAGCCTTTGTGGGTCTGGTCGCCATAAGAGTATCGTAACGTGTTTCTTTAAGATGGCCTACATAGCCTGTGTGGCGCTGCCACTTTTTCTGTGTGAGCTTGTTGCCTGTAAGAACAGCGTCCTTGCAGTTGATGATGATAACGTGATCACCACAGTCAACGTTGGGTGTAAATGTGGGCTTGTTCTTGCCTCTGAGGAGTGTAGCTGCCTGAGAAGCAACACGTCCGAGGGGCTTGCCTGCCGCGTCAATTACATACCAGCTGCGCTCAACTTCTGTCGGTTTTGCTAAATATGTTGACATTTTCTTTTCCTCCTGATTCTTTAGTGCCTTTGTATTATAGTATAGTTCGGGTGTAAAGTCAACACTTTTTCGGAATTTTTTAATTTAGCTCTGCAAGTGCTTTGATTTTCTTTGATTTTCTCGCTTATGCTCCCGTATACTCACAAGCGAATTTTAAAAACTTTCACCTTAATTTCACATTATCAATAAAAAACAAACATATTCGGGCTGTACTATATAGTCACAGCAAAGGAAGGAGGTGTAAAAATTGTACAGTGAAAGGCCGTCGGTTTTGGCGTGCGTGACAGATCAGCACGAGTGCGACAGAATTATAAAAACAGCAGAGCAGATTGCACTAAGCGAAGGCTGTGACTTAAGAGTTCTCACTATATTGAAGCCAATGACCGATTATACCGTTATAAGCGGCGAGATCGAATACCTCAACCTTGTATCGCGCGAGTCAGGGGCGGATATGACCGTATTGTTCCACGACAACGCACCGAAGATCTGCGCTCAGTTTGCAAAACAAAACAACGTGCAGCGAATAGTTACCGGAATGCACGACGGCGGCAAAGAGAGCTTTCTTGTTATGTTCAACAGGTACGCTCCCGAAGTTTCAATAACGATGGTGTCCGAAGAAAACGTGACCTTTAGTATGGACGTTGTTCATACAGCGGTACGGTGACGGACAAATTTAGAAGGTATTTTAAATATATAGCAACGTATCGTTGCATTGCATTTTCACAGAACATTTCGACATAAGTTCATTTTCTCTTTTATAAATAATCTCTCTAAAGCAAACCCGGGGTCAAATATGACCTCGGGTTTGTTCGGTCGTGGTGACGACACCACAAAACGGGACGGATAAGTCGGTTGATTAGGATAGCGCGGATTCCCGAAGATGAACAGCAGTTATCGGCAGCGTTTTACGGTCGTGGTCGTGGTGACGACAGGCAAACCTTATTTCGTAGGGGTCGGTTTTGAAATTCCCCTGACAGGGGAAATGTCGCGAAGCGACAAAAGGTGATTCCCTTTTTAAGGGAAATGTCACGAAGTGACAAAAGGTTTGCCGACGTGCTAAGGT
>JBGULZ010000179.1:0-2348 GCA_045116595.1 Ruminococcus sp.
TACCGGACGCCGAGTATGTATCTGCGAGATTGCGCGCTTGACAAAAAGATTATCGTCGTCAAAGGTGTCGATGAAGTAGCAAATGAGCTGAGAAAAATCGGCAACAACCTCAACCAACTGACGAGAGCAGTCAATTCCGGGTACTGTTATCAGATTGATTTAAGCAAAACAAGAGAGAAGGTGGCAAGGCTTTGGCAGTCGTTAAATTCGTTAACTCAGGAAGTCCGATGAACAACATTTTTGATTATGTCACGCGCCGTGAAGCGACAGAGAGCAAATTAATCAGCGGTGTCAACTGTTCACCCGAGAGCGCGCTCGAAGAATTCCGGTTTGTCAAGAAGCGTTTTCACAAAGAGGATGGCAGGAGTTACTACCATATCGTGCAGTCATTCTCGCCCGATGACGACCTCACGCCCGAGACCGCGCACGAAATCGGATTGAAATTTGCCGAATACTTTCCCAGATTTCAAGTGCTTGTTGCTACGCACACAAATACCCATGCCATACACAATCATATTATTATGAACAGCGTCAACTTCGAGAACGGCAAGAAATTTCATCAGAGCCGTGACGAAATGCTGCAGGCAAAGGAGTATTCCAATCAGCTCTGCCGCGAGTATGGGCTGAGTGTGACCGAGACCAAAACCAAGAATCCGCGCAACGCAAGATGGAAGCGTGACCTGATAGAAATAGCTTCCTACGCCATAGGCTGGTCGGCAACCAAGGAAGAATTCATCGAGTATATGCGCGAACACGGCTACGGTGTACAGTGGGAGGACAAATATAAATATATCACCTTCACCACGCCCGAGGGCTACAAAGTCCGCGACAATAAACTTTTCGACGAGCGTTTCTTGAAAAACAATCTGGAACTATACTTTGCCATGGGCGGCTGCGACGGTGAAATGCTCGACCCCTACTGCGACTATGTAACGCCGTATCACGACGACAGTTTCACCATGACAAGCACTGACGGACTGTTTAATCTCCTCGGAGATATTCTTTCATCCGTGCCGGCAGACTACTATTATCAACCCCATTATATCAACGAAATGAACACGATAGAAAAGCTACGCCTCGAAAAAATCCTCGGACGGAAGATTTCCAACGAAGCCTTCCACACCTACTGCACCCGCGAGGATTACGAACGAGAGCAGGGAATTTCAATGTAAAAGAAAGGAAACCCACTATGAAAATTGCTATTTGTACCATCATCACACAAGGATAAGGAGGGAAACGGAAAACGATATGAATCTGTGATGCCTTATGGCATCGGAAAAGAAAGTTATAAAACAAGAAGATTTTGCTAACAATAAAACTGAAACTAATCCGAAGGGAGCAAAGGCTACGGAAGCAGTTATCAGTAACGGCAACCCGATCGGCGACAGATTATGGCTTGAGCATTTTGCGAACGCGTTGCACAACACCGTATTCAACGATGATGAATACCGAAAACTAATGCGGTTGATCGACAGGGAGCTTGCCCGAAAGTACAAAGGTAAAATCTGACAAAACCGGAAACAGCCTCCTAATGCAAAGGGGGCTGTTCCAAACTATAATAAAAGTATATTCTATTTTGACTGGACATTACCAAAATGTCGTGGTAGTGTTTGAGAAGGAGGTAAAATCTATGGATATATTATCTGTCAGAAATCAAATAAAAAGCGAGGGGATAAGCTTCAGGGATCTGCCGTTGCGCGTAGCGTTTTATGCCCGCGTCAGCACAGACTATCTTGAACAGCTTAATTCCCTTGAAAATCAAAAGCAATACTTTACAGAATATATCGGTGATATGCCGAACTGGGAATTCGCGGGAGGATATATCGACGAAGGACTTTCGGGTGTGTCTACTAAAAAGCGCGAGAAGTTCAATGAGATGATCGACGATGCTTTGGATGGAAAGTTCGACCTTATCGTCACCAAAGAGGTATCCCGATTCGCCCGTAACACGCTCGACAGCATACAGTATACCCGTCAGCTGTTAGCCAACGGCGTTGCGGTGTATTTTCAGAACGACAACATCAACACGCTCGATGATGACTCGGAATTCCGCCTGACGATCATGGCATCTATGGCGCAGGACGAGAGCCGTAAAATCAGCTCGCGCGTCAAGTGGGGACATCATCAAGCTATAAAGAACGGCGTGGTGCTCGGCAACAGCAATATCTTCGGCTACCGCAAAGCTGACAAGCGGCTGTATATCGACGAGGAACAGGCACCGATAGTCAAAGAGCTGTTCGAGCTGTACGCCACCGGCAAGTACAGCATGAAGAACCTCGAAACCTACTTTTATAACAAGGGCGTTCGCAACACGCGCGGCAACAAGCTTGCGCACAATACGATGGCAA
>JBGULZ010000180.1:0-6853 GCA_045116595.1 Ruminococcus sp.
CGGTAGTGACTCCCGCGCTGCTCACGGCGGAAAGCGCAAAGTCAAATCCGGACGCTGTCAAAAAATATTTTAACGAAAACTTTTCCGCCATTGATACCGACGCCGAAAAGAACGACAATATTGAAATCGGCGAGATATATTTTTCCGAAAACAAAAAAGACCGTACATTCAACAAGCTTGTTGTTGTTTATGAAAACAAAAGCAAGAACTACTTCAGAACCGCAGAGCTCAGCCGTGACGGCTTTTTCTCGGACGACAGATTTGTTTTCTACGGCTACACAGAGCTTAACGAAAAGGCTAAATCAGCCGACGAGGCAGTTAATAAAACCACCTGCTTAGACTCTAAAAGCGCTGATTACGCCATAACAAAAGTGGGATAAAAATGATCAAAAAAAAGCTCCGCGAGGTTGTTTATTACCTAAAGTCCTTGAAGAATTTCAGACTTACATCCCGAAATAAAAAGAGAATAGCCGTGCTCGGCGTACTTGCGGCGGTGATATTTTCGCTGATAGGGATCTCGGTTTGCATTTCGGTTTCGAACATCAAGAAGGAAGAACCTGAAGCTCCTGTCCAAGAGACGGCGCAGCAAAGACCCGAAAAGTATATGATCCCCAACGTTAAGGTCATAGCTATGGACGACCTTAAAGCGGGCTGCGAGACCTACGCCTGCACAATGCTGATGAACACCATCGGCTTTGACTTGGACGAGCACACGTTCGCGGACAATTACCTTGACTGCCACTATGTGTTCCTTGACGAGGACGGTTTGACCGGCACAGGCCCCGATATGTACAGCGCGTTCGCGGGTACCGCTTACGCCGGCTGGGGAGTATACGCGCCCTCAATGGCAAAGAGTATGAACAAATACCTCGCCGACCAAAAATCGAGCCTTAAAGCCTACGCGATGGAGAATGTGGAGCTTGAGGATCTGATAGATCAGTACGTTGTAAAGGGCATTCCGGTAATGATCTGGGCGACTACCTATATGCAGGAGCCCTATGTTTATCACACCTGGACGGTCAACTATGTCGACGAAAACGCCAAGACAAAAATCGGCGACACGTTCTCGTGGTATATGCACGAGCACTGCCTTGTCTTGATGGGCTACGATAAGGATTATTACTACTTCGGCGATTCTACCGCGGGCACGATATCCCACTTCAAAAAGGATCTTGTAAAACAAAGATACAAGCAGATGTTTATGCAGTCGATCGTTGTAAAATAGTCGTCGGAAAGTTTGCTTGATTATCAACAAAATAAAAGACAAACGGAGCTTTAGGTTGATTCTGAAAAGGATGTTTTCAGTTTAAGGCGGTGCCCTATACGCAGGCGGATAGTTTAGGCTGTCCGCCTTTCGTCTTGTTCGGTTTCTTCTTTCACATCGGTTATGCTCGGCAGAGCGAAGGTTCCGATGTAGCGGAAGTAGATGTCGATTTGTTGCGGTGAGGTATGGCTGTGCTTTTTCTCACGTTCGTGAACAACAATTTTGCTGATGAAGGTTCGAAGCACCTCCGGTATCAACTCCTTTACACATACATATTTCTTGACAATATCAAGGAACTTTCGGTATTTGATAGACTTCCTCTGCATAGCTCAGAGCTTAACCAATCACAATCAGAATATCATTCACTGTCTTTACTGATAATCCTGACTCTGCTTTTTGATTTGCAAAATTGGAAAGAGCTTTTGATGTAATATACCTGAGATTGGTTTTACCAACTACACTGGTTTCAACGTGATGTCTAGTAACTCCTTCGTATTTCTGCAATGTGTTTGGTTTTAGGTTATGTCGCACAGATTGCAGCCATTCCCACATAATCTCCGACAGAATAAAAGAACCGGAGGCGGCTCTGTGTGGTATAGTGTTTTGCATAACCGCCAAACGTTTTTGCTGTGCCTCTGTGTAAGACGCACCATAAACAGAACCATACTTTTTCCGTCCATCTGCCCCAATCTCTTTTACATAACGTGCTTCCCAGCGACCGTCCTTGCGTTTGTAAATGTTGGTCTCTTTTCTTGCCATCGTATCATCCTTTCTGCGCTGTACGCTCCTCTATTGTACCTGACCACACGATTGACCAACAATAATCGTCAATAAACAGATTTTTAAAACTAAAAGAAAATAGCTACCCTTTTTCTTATATAAAATCTCTCAAAACTGTTGCCAAAATTATCAAAAAGTGTTAGAATAAAAACAGATTTATAGTGATAAGTCACATTCGTATATGTGGACGATATATGATAAGATATTGATGAGGCTCTGTTTTTTGATAATACTAGGAAAAAGCACATCGTCTCTGATAGTTCACATGATTGGGTAACAAAATATTTAATTGTGAGATTTTAATAATATACTGTACTATGGAGGTTAAAACCAATGAAAACACACGCTAAAATATCTGTCGTAGGATTACTAAGCGGCGCGATCCTTATATCTGCATTTTGTGGTTGTGGTAATGGGACTGACAAACAGTTTACCGCAAAAGATGATGCTTCGGGAAATTTATCATCGGTTTCTGAAACTGTAGTCCCAACCACTGAGCCGCCTAAAGAATATGCAATAACAAATGCCACCGTTTTTTCTGATGGGTACGCATGGGTGTATTTGCAAGATAAAAACATGAAAAATTATAAAGTTCATGAGGATCATCAAACTGCATGTATCAATAAATCAGGAGAAATACAGTTTTTCCTGAATCTTGAGCATTTTAACTATCAAGATCAATCTTTTTTATGGAACAATTACCAACTGGATTATAATTTTTGGCACTCAACAGACGCCAATTTTTGGGAGTGGCATGACGGTACTTCTCTTGTACATAAATCATCTGGTCCGCAAAGAATATACCATACTAAAGGCAACTTGATTTTTGAAACCGATGATACCTATTACAAGGTTGCTTGTTATGCTGACGGTTATTATGCAGTTATGAAACAAGTTAAAAGCATTGACAAAAATGAACATTACGTTTGCTTCCTAAATACTGACGGCACATGGCAAAAAAACGAGTGGAACCTAAACACGGATTCAGATTACTATGAAGTCGATTACAGAGGAGAAGGTATTTTCTATTGTTCGGCAAAAGAAGGAAAGTTTTATGATATAAACACAAATAAAGAATTTACCGTTGGTTTACTTGGAGACCCAATGGGTCAATTCAGCAATGGAAAAGTAATTTGGAATGAAGTATTAAAATATTACATAGTAGATAAAAACGGAAAACCTCTTAAGACGATTGATAATGCAAATAACGGTGAATCAAAAGGTTTTAACGGGAGATATGCTGCATTAAAAGGAAAAGGCGAATCTTTGATATGTTATGATTCTCAAACCGACGCTTTAAATGAAATCGTATCGTTTACAAATGGAGTTCAGATAGTCTCGGGTGGATATGCTTTCGATGAATCTAAAATTGTTGTTGGATTAAAGGGAATTGATAAGAAAAACTATTTTGTTACCTATGACAATGAAGGAAAGCAACTTTATGAACCTATTGAATGCGATGAATATAAGGTGTGGTCATCGTGTGATAGAATACTTATCGCTCGAGACGGGAAGTATTATGTTTATGATTATAACGGAAATTTAATCTTTGATAAAGATAAAGTTCCATACCAAAGCCCTGATTTTCATCAATATTCTGATGATATTATGCTAATAAATTATTCCGGTAATAACTTCCAGTATTTAGATAAAGACGGAAAAACAATGTTTGAAAAGATAAGTTATAATAATGTGGAATACAATATTGTCAAATCATAAAAGCATTTTCTTTGGTGAACAAACTCTTGCATAAAATTCAGGAGGTTATAGCTGGCGCTGAGGGATATTATTATAATATTCCGATTACTAAGGATAATCCAATAGATATCTCTTAAGATAATATTTAGTATAACGCTGTGGGATTATGGCCTATTCAAAATTCTGAAATCTTTTGGCTGTCAAAGACAAAGATATAACCATGAATATGTCAAAATTAAGCGACTGAATTTATATGGTTATTCTTTCAATGGAATGTCAATGACAAGATTGCGATTTAATGGCAATAATAAATTACAATCTATACTTATTACCAGACACATATATTAATATTAAAAAATATGAAAAAAGGAGTAAACGAAATGAAAAAACCTCTCGTAACAATCACGTCAATCTTAATAATCGCTGTTTTGTGCTTAATTGCTCTCTGCGCCTGCGGAAGTCCACAAGATGCTCTTGCAGGCAGATGGACAAAAACAGACGGCGGCATTATGTTCAGCAATGTCGAGTTTTTCAAAGATGGCACCTACTCATCTGATCACGCAAACTATGACGGAGCTTATTCCGTTGAGGGAGAAAGAATCAAGTTTACAGGTGTATTAGTAGATCCCGTTACACTTTCGTATAAGATCGATGGAGATAATCTGTTCTTCTACTACAAAAGCACAAGCGAAAAGCCTGCTGCAACATTTGAAAGAGTAAAGTAATAGTCAATAATACTGAATCACAACAATCTCTCCCCGATTTATCTCCGTGATTGGAGAGAGATTTTTTCCTTTTATTTACAAGCAGAGTTGAATAACAAACAACGCGGCTCAAAACCAATTAGAAGTTTTGAGTCGCAATTATTCTGCATGTATTGAACTATACTATTTTGTTTCCATTTTCCGTTAAGAGACCCAATTGTTTCTCTATATGGTATACATTTCCATACTCCCAATCGATTGAATTCCTCTGTTTTCAGTATATCCTTATGGGAATTAACCTTTTACGGCTCCGTTTTTTGTTGAATCGCTTGCAAAAATCGAATAAACGTTCTATAATATAAATAGGGGGAAATACAGCGCAAAGGAGGCGCAATGTGTCAGAAACGGTAATAGTCGCACTGCTCAGCCTTATCGGAACGCTCGGCGGAACACTCGGCGGGATCCTCGCCACCTCAAAGCTGAGCAACTACCGGATAGAACAGCTCGAAAAAAAGGTAGACAAGCACAATAACCTGATAGAAAGGATGTTCAAGGCAGAGGAATCCATAAATATCCTCGACGAAAAAATCAAGGTAGCAAACCACAGACTAAGCGATTTGGAAGGTGAATGAGAGGATAGGACAGCTGCTATTTAAATCAAACAGAGCAGGAAAACGCGGCGTAATAACAAGGCATCCCTTTGGGGGTGCCTTGTTCAATGGAACAATAATTCATAAATTTACGGAAAAACATTGCAAAATCCGGCAAAATAGATTATAATGCTAACAAATAGAAAAAGAAAAGGAAGAAAGTGAATTATGAGCAAGAATCCCGATATCTATCTGTTGTATGAGTATATGAAAAAGCTGCCGTTTACCGTTAGGTTCCTGGTTCAGCTCGACGCTCCCGTTGACGCCGCTATGCTTGATCAGGCGGCGCAGGAGGCAATCAAAAGATTTCCGTATTTCAGCGTAGAGGTAGGCTTGGACGAAGGTCAAAACTACACCCTGACCCACAACGACAGACCGGTCGCCGTGCTGCCGGAAAAGGACGAAAGACTGGTTTTGGGCAGTGATGAGGTCAACCGTCATCTGGTCGCGCTCACCTACAAGGACAACTGCGTCTGGTTCAATTTTTCGCACTCTATCTGCGGCTCCTTCGGCGGAATGTTCTGGCTCAAGACAACGCTTTATCAATATATGATCAAAAAGTACGGCAGCCTTGCGGCGCCCAAGGATCTCAAGTTCCCCGACTCACCTGTCACGGACGGCGAATTTTTCTTTCCGGATGTGGATTCGCTCCCAAAGGACGAGCCGATCTACCGCTATGACGGCGGCGACTCGAACCTCGCGATAATGAGAACGCTCAAGTATCTGTTCAATCCGTTTGTCAAGGATTGCTACTACTATCAGATCGAGATCCCTGCCAAAGAATTTATGGAATACGCGGCACGTATCGACGGCTCTCCGAACACCATCCTCGCGGCTATGATGGTCAAGGTGGGAACAAAAATTTTCAAAGAAAAGAAAGACACCCACCTCTCCGTCAGGATCGCGGCGGATTATCGCGACGAGATCGGAGCGAGCGAGACCTACCGCGATTTTGTCCGCTTTATCCACGTCCGCTACGAATGGGATATGAAGGACGAATCCATCGAAAAGCTCAATATGCGTGCCAGAGGCGCGATCATCAAGCAGAACCAGCCGGAGCTGGGCGTTGAGAGGTTTGTCAGACTCCAAAAGGTACACGACGGTATCGACGAACAGCCCGATCTTAAATCGAAGAAGAAGTACGCGCTGAGCAACAGCGCCTTCCGCAGCGATCCCCGCGACAACAGCACGGTAAGCTATGTCGGAAAGATGGATTGGGGCGAGATGGATCAGCATATCAAGGGCTTGTATACCATCACGGACGGCGATCTGATGCTCGAGTTGAACGCTTTGTCGGACAAGTTTTGCATCACCTTCCAGCTGGTCGACAAAAAGCGCGCGCCGTTAGAGCGCTTCTGCGAGATACTCGATCAGGAGGGCGTACCCTACAAGGTATCCGACCGCTGCACGCGCCGCCTGCCGAAAATCGAGCTGCCGAAAGCGTAATACCGGATTGACTTTGATTTTTACAGATTATTAATGATACAAAACCGCAGCCCGCATCCGATTTGGATGCGGGCTGATTTTACTTTCCTTTAGTCGGCACGCTCCCTGCTTGAAATATAGCCGTTCATCAACGCGCCTAAAGGCACTTCCTCGAACTCCCTGTTTCTGCGATTCCTCGAACTCCCTTCATCCGCCACCGGCGGCGGTCGTTCTCGTCGCCTTCAAATCCCGTTGTCAGCTCAGGCAGAGGTTAATAGAAAAAGGCATCCCAAATGGGATACCTTTTTCCATGGAGCTGATAACGTGTGATT
>JBGULZ010000181.1:0-5242 GCA_045116595.1 Ruminococcus sp.
AAACATAACTAATAAGCCCGCACGGTTTTGCAGGTTATTTGAGAATATTTCTCCAGTCAAGGTCTCCGCGCTCAAGGCCGTGGATAAGCACCTCCGCTGTCGCGATATTTGTAGCAACGGGGATGTTGTGCATATCGCAAAGGCGAAGCATATTCATATCGTTAGGCTCGTTGGGCTTGGGGCTGAGCGGATCTCTGAAGAAGAGAAGCATATCGATCTCGTTGCAGGAAATACGCGCGGCGATCTGCTGGCTGCCGCCCTGCGAGCCCGCAAGGAACTTTTGGACGGTGAGACCTGTTGCCTCTGAAACCATTTTGCCTGTTGTACCTGTAGCGCACAGGTTATTGCGGCTCAAAACGCCGCAGTAAGCGATGCAGAACTGCACCATCAATTCTTTCTTTTCATCATGTGCTATCAGCGCTATATTCATATCCAATATCCTCCAATCTGAATAAAACTTCTAAATCATACCCTTGAGTTCAAGCGGTACAAGGTTCCCCTGCAGCCTGCCCGACAGGCGGTCAAAAACCGCGAAGTGGTATCCCGAATCGATCCCCGCCGCGCCGCGCTGCATTACGACCGAAATGTTCAAATCGAACGGTACGACCGCGATAAGCTGGGTCTGTGCCGCGTCGATGACCGCGTCAAGATCGGGATAGAACCCAAGCTTTTTAAATAGCTTTTTGTCAAATCTGTTGATGACCAGCCTTACCTGCGAGATTCCGAGAGCGTCGAGCTTGTTTCTGAGCTTTACCGCGCCCCTAACGCTTGTGGGCTCGGCGTTGGCAACAACAAGAGCCCTGTCCGCGGGTGCGGCAGCGGTGACGAATCCCGAGCCGATGCCGGCAGGCGAATCTATTATTACATAATCAAAATTATCTTTTACGGCGTCGACAAGCTGGGTAAAAACCGATGGGCTCAGCTCATTTTCCGCGTCAAACGGAGCCGCCATAAGATAAAGATTTTCGTTGTGTTTGCTTTTATATACAGCCTCGCCAAAGGCGCAGTTGCCGCAAACCGCGTCGGACGCGTCAAAGAGTATCTCCTGCTCGATATCAAGCATAATATCAAGTCCGCGCATTCCGCAGTCGCAGTCGATCAGCAACACTTTTTTGCCCTGTTTTATCAAAGAAACAGACAAGCAGATGCAAACCGTCGACTTTCCTGTGCCGCCCTTGCCCGAAGCAACAACGATAACATTATTCATAATTACAATACCTCTTGTCTATTCTATCACAAATCAACCAAAAGGGCAACAAATCTAAATTATTTTATCAAACAAAATTTCCGTGATTATTTTGGTCATTGTGTATAGTTTTTAAGCTTATTTGGTAGGTTTTCGACTTTTTTTACAAAATATTTCAGTTTTGGATGTCCGGCAAACCCAAAACGCGTATTACCGTGACGTTTTTTGGCAGAGCAAAATGTCAAATCAAAGCGTCTCGAACGAGGATTATATCCTCACTCAAAATATACGTCAAGCAGGTCTTTGGCGACCTGCATGGCGTATTTTCCCCTTACGCCGTTTTCGATTACCACCGCTACTGCGACCTCGGGTTTTTCAAACGGAGCGTAACAGATGAAAACCGCGTGGTCTGAGCCGGCGTTTTCGGCAGTACCGGTTTTGGCGGCGATATCGACCTTGTAATCACCGAAAACCGAGTACGCCGTGCCCTCATTATCCCGCGCCACGCCATGCATGGCTTTTTGGACGGTTTTTAGATTTTTACTCGAAAAGGTTGATTTTTGAGCGATCCTCGGCTTGCTGTGATCACTTATAACGGTGCTGTTGTCGGAGCTTGTGATTTTGCTGACGATATGCGTTTTCAGCCGCGTACCGTTGTTCGCGAGCGTCGCGGCATAAGTCGCGAGCTGAACGGGAGTGAACGCATTATCGGACTGGCCAATCGCCGCCTGAGGGGTATTGCCCGCCTGCCATTCGCCGCTGTCGCGACCCGCGAGCATACCCTCCGCCTCGCCGAATTCAACGCCTGTTTTTCCGCCGAGGCCAAGCTTTTCGGCATACATATCTATCCGTTTTATCCCGAGCCTGCGCCCGGTTTCGGCAAAGAACCAGTTGCAGGAGTGGACCGTTGCGGAATCAACGTTTTGCGCGCCGTGATAGTGCATACACTCGACGACGTTCGACGGGTAGTAGTCGTAGTATTTTGTGCAGTAAAATTCCGTTTTATCGCTTATTACTTTTTCCTCGAGCGCCGCCAGCGCCACGCACGGCTTAAACACCGAGCCGCAGGCAAAAACACCGTCAAACGCGCGGTCAAACATAGGCAGGTTTTCATCCTGCGAAAGCTTAATATAGTAGTCGCCGTAAAGGCTGTATTTGTTCAGGTCATATGCCGGGCAGCTCGCCGCCGCGAGCACGGAAAAATCGCGGACGTCGAGCATCACGGCCGCTCCCGCGGAGCAGTCTTCTCCGACTTTGGTTTCGGCGTTTAGCTTTGACTGCGCTTCGCCCTCTGCCCTGGCCGCCTTTACGTTTTTTTCAAGGCTTACAGACGCGGTTTTTTGGAGCTTGCTGTCGATCGTCAGCCAAACGTTGCTCCCGCGTTCGGCAGGATTTTTTATTTCTTCGATCTCTTCTCCGTCCGAGCCGCGGAAAATCAGCTTCTCCCCGCCTTTTCCGCGCAGCTCTTTTTCAAATGCCGCCTCGATCCCAAACTTGCCGATTTTATCGTTCACGCCGTATTCGCCGCTGTCGCAATCCTCCTCTGTAACAGCGCCGAGCGCGCCTAAAAAATGCGGGGCAAGGGTCGGGTCTTCAGCGCTGCGAACAAGGTACGGTTCAAGGCTTACGCCGCTGAGGCTTTGAATATTCTCCGCGATCGCGCCGACCGACTCTTTTTTGATGTTATCCGCAAAAACAAACGGCTCGCCGACTGCAGTCGATTCGGGTATATTTTTGATATAGCTGTTTCCTGTTTTTCTCATTAGCACGGTCAGCGCGGAGACTGTCTTTTCAAAATCTCCGCTGTCATCCGAATCATTTTGAACGACAACCTTGTATCGAGTTTGGTTGACAATCAACCCTTTTCCGTCTTTATCATATATCTGTCCGCGGACAGCTTCGGATTTTTCCTCTGCCGCGCCCGACAGTGAAGCGAGCTCGCGGTAGCCGTCACCGCCGATGAGCTGCCAGTTTATCAGCCTCGCGGTAAACAGCGCGAAAAACAAAAGCGTGACGGCTGCGCAAACGGTGTAGACGTTTTTATACTTCTTCATTTTTCGCCTCCGGCAATCGATCTGTTAAGAAAATACAGCGGTACCGCGCAGATGAAGGTCAGTAATATTTTTGATAACCCATGCCGCTCAAGCAAAACCGCGCTGTCTGTTATCCCGTAAGAAAACGCGCTTAGCGCATAACGCAGAATGATCCCCGCTGATGCTGAACAGAAAATCAAAAGCAAAGCCGCAGGAGGTTCGGTTCTGAATTTGCTACGCAAAAGCAGGGGCACAAAATATCCGCAAACCGCCAGCGCAAAAGCGTAATAACCTATCCCGCCGGACGACATAATATCCGCCAAAGCTCCGCATATCGCTCCGAAAATTACCGACGCGGCGGCTTCTTCACACGCCGCTACGGACAGCGCCGCCGAAATCAAAAGAAGCGGTCTGCCTCCGAAAAACTCCGGCAACAGACCGACTGTATCGTTGAGCAGCGCGATAACCAAAATTTCAGCGGCAATCGCGGTTCTCCTAACGGCTTTGTGCTTTGTTTTTCGCATTTATTTCTCCCTTGCCCGAAAATTCCGTTATCACCGCGACGCTTTCAACACTTATTATATCATCATACGGCTCAACCACAGCATATGGCGAGGAGTCGTACGAATCGCGTTCAATGCTCACAACCTTGCCGATTATCAGGTTTTCGGGGTACACTCCGCCCGTGCCGAGTGTCGTTATCAGATCGTTCTTTTTTATTGTGTTGTTCTCGTCAATCAGTTTCAGCGCGGCTTGATTTTTGCCGCTCAGCTCAGCAGATCCGCGCACAACACCGCTATCGCCCGAACGCTTGTCCACGGCTCCAACGCTGAGGCACGGCGAGAGGATAGTCGTAACATAAGCGGTCGCAGGCTCCGCTCGAGCTACCTGCCCGATAAGTCCGTTTTCGGTGATCACCGCGTCGCCCGCTTTTACTCCGACGGATGTTCCGGCGCCGATAGTAAACGCGCCGAAGTCGTCATCCGGGTCGCGCGTGATAACCTCGGCGGGCACTAACTTGTAGTCGCGGTTTTTTCGCGAAATTTTAAAATACTCCCTGAGCTTCTCGTTTTTCTCTTTCAATTCAAGGTAATCGACAAGGCTTTGGCGAAGCTCCGCGTTTTCTTTTTTCAGTGCTTCGGCTTCATCTGTTTCCGCGGAATCGGGCGTAGATCTTGCCGATACGGTCAGGCTTGATATACCAAGCGGTAAAAGGTTGAGCCCGCCCGATATAAAGCCCGTTTTGCCCTGCGACAAAACGCCCGTCAGCAAAAGGATAACGAGCGTGATGATCAAATATTTCAGGTTTTTGTTCTTCGGTTTTTTCATAGCGCGGCTGCCCTCCCGCGCGATTTAGCAGGGCGGACGAGCCGCTTGCCGGCGCCGTTCACAACACAGTCGAGCGGATTCGGCGCTATCCTTACCGGCATACCGGTCTGCTGCATAATAAGCATATCTATGCCCCTGAGCAGCGCGCCGCCGCCCGTCAGCACTATCCCGCGGTCGATCACGTCCGCCGACAGCTCGGGCGGTGTTTTTTCAAGCGTTGTTCTGACCGCGTCGACGATCACCGATAGAGGGTCGCTCAGCGCCGAGCGTATCTCGTCTGCGGTAACGGTGATGTCTTTAGGTAAACCGTCAACCAAATTACGCCCTTTGGTGACCATTGACTCTTCTGTGTCGCAGGGAAACGCCGAGCCGATTTTGATTTTGATTTCCTCGGCGGTACGCTCTCCAATCAGCAGGTTGTATTTTTTCTTGATATAACTCTGTATCGCCACGTCAAATTTATCGCCCGCGACCCTTACCGAGCAGGATGTCACTATGTCGCCGAGCGAGATCACCGCGACCTCGCTTGTACCGCCACCGATGTCTACAACAAGGCTGCCCGTGGGCTCGTCCACAGGCATTTCAGCGCCGATAGCCGCCGCCATAGGCTCCTCGATAAGATTCACCGGAGGTCTTGCACCCGCCTGATACGCCGCGTCCTCTACCGCCTTGCGGTCCACCTCGGTCACTCCCG
>JBGULZ010000182.1:0-3133 GCA_045116595.1 Ruminococcus sp.
GTTATCGGCGTGTAGCGCTTCTGGTCGCCTGCGTCGTCAAGAAAACCGTTGTAGGCGCGGTAGATGTTGCCCGACTCATTGTCATAAACACGCTCGTACTCGCCGATCATATCGGAGCGTTTCTCCTGAATAATGGTGTCGGACTTACTGCGCTCCTCAAACGCCTCCATAACGGGATCGGTATCGCTAATGGTCGATGGACTTGACGTAGCGTCCTGAGCGATCTGCTTCCACTGCTGCAAATAGTAATCCGTGTAATTGAACGACTTCGCGATTTGAGCAAGCACCGGAGCCCAATCGACAAACATCCCTTGGGGCGCCCACTGGGTCAAAATGCAGTTGACCTCCCAAGCTCCGTAGTTTTTGCCGCCGACAACAACGTCTTTGGAATCCATAACCACAGCCGAATACAAGCCCTCTCCCTCGACGTTCTCATCCTTGAACGTCGCGTAAAGCGACTGGTAGTCGTGGATGGGTGTGTTCGGGCGGATAGCCTGGATCTGCTCCTTGTTAGCGGGAACGCAGGAATTTTGAACGTTAAAGTATTCGCAGGATCCGGCAAACATATTCTCAAAGAACTCCTTTACCGTGCCCTCCTTCATCGACATACTGAATCCGAGAGCGCTCTGCATACTCGCGTCCTTTGCGGCGTATGCGTGGTCGATATTACTCAGCCCTACCGTCTTGTCGGGAGCTGTCGCCATCCACCGCAGCTGATTCGCGTCTCCCTGATACTCTACCTTCCAGCCCGCGGGTATCTGCAGAGTAAAAAACTCGTTTGAATATGGCTGCCACTGAACATTCGCCCATTCGGCAGGTCTTATGTTCACCTCGCCGATAGTCGGAGCCTGAGCCACATCAGGGACATTGACAATAGGTACGGTCGTATAGTCGTCGGGCAAATCATCATAGGTCGCTTCCGCTGTATAGTCGTCGACCGGACGGGCGGGCATAAACATAGAGCAGCCCGCAAGCGTTGCGGATAATACCAAACACAGTAAAACTGCAAGGAGCTTTTTCATTTTCTCATCCTCCAAACTATCAATTAATTATATTATGCTATGTAATTGCGCTATTGTCAATATACAATAATATATACAAACAAAAAATATCGCTTTTGACACCGTGATACGATGTCAAAAGCGTTTACTTTAGTTAACTGTTTTTTTTTTGATATCAAAGGCTCATCTTGAGCTGGTCGAACCAGTTGGGACCGAGCTCTTCAACAACCTTTTCGATAGCTTCGAGCGCGTCGTCGGGAAGCTTGTCGTAGCCGCCCTTTTCGTGCTCAAATGACTTGATCTCGCTTACTCTGTCGATCATACGCGCCTTGAGCTGAGAAACGTACTTTTCATCCTGCATATCGGGAACAAAGCCTTCCCACTCCATGATCTCGATGTCGGAGAAGGGACCCCACTTCTTGAACTCAGCCTTGCCCTCAACGATAGCTTCGAGGATCCCGAGGGTATCCTTGGGCTGGACCTTCTTGCCCATAAAGTCGCCTGTGTTTACGATGTAGCAGTCAACGTTCTTCTCCTCAACGAGCTTCTTGAACTTTGCGTAGTCGTTTGCGAGGGGATATGTTCTGAACGGGTTAGCGTAAGGAACAACAACGAGCTTGTTGGGGTCAACGCCGGGAGCGAGACGCTCTGCCGATGATCTCTTTGTAGCGAGAGTCGCACCCATTACGGAAGCGAGCGAAGCGCCCTTGAGCTTAACAACGGGCGGGAGCGTGGGATCCTTCATGATCCAGAAGATAGCGTTTACGGGAGCGTCGATCTTATCAACGCGGTTAGGTGACCAGAGCTTTGACTTGATAGCTCTGCCGTTGCCGTTGCGGATATCCTCTGTAACTACCTGGATCTTGCCCTCGTCGTCAAGAGTAGCGGAGCAGTTCTGCAGTGTGAGGAGGTACTTGTTGTCGGGGCAGCCTGTGGGATAGTCGGCTGTCTTGTCAAAGTATGTGGGCTCGATAGCGATAGACGCGCAGGTGTCGGTGTTGATGATGAACGCGTCGTCGTGGAGAACCTTGATCTCGTACTTGCCGCCGTGCTTAGCGTGAGTAAGAGTTGATTTACCCGAACCCGAAAGTCCGTAAACCGAAGCAACGTACTTGCTGCCGTCGGGAAGTGTGTACTCCTTCTGTCCGCCGTGGCATGAAGCGTAGCCGTTGCGGTTAGCGACAGCCCAAACCATTGTGAGCGTGCCCTTCTTGTGCTCGCCAAAGTATCTCATACCGAGGATGCAAGCGCAGTTTGTGTCTGTGTTGAAGTAGCAGAGAGTTTTCTTTGCGGGGTCAGAGAGGCAATCAAAGCTT
This sequence comes from Ruminococcus sp., assembly GCA_045116595.1. GTDB lineage: Bacteria > Bacillota > Clostridia > Oscillospirales > Acutalibacteraceae > Ruminococcoides. The sequence continues at coordinate 2,318 of JBGULZ010000182.1, forward strand.
ACGCCGGGGTTCTCTACGGGAGTCCACTGGGGATCCGAGAAGATGTAGATATCGGGCTCCTTGCCGTCGCCTACGGGCTTGGACTCCTTGTACATCTTAACATACTCGTCTGACATATACTGGAAATTGAGCATCCAGTTGTACATAATATTTTCCTCACCCTCGGGAATAAGAAGGTGTACCTTTACCATAAACTCTGTGTCAAGACCGGCGTAGCAGGTAGCGTGGTAGAGCTTCTTCCAGCGCGCGCTGTAAACCGCGTCCATAACGACCTTATCAAGAGCCTCGCAGTCAACTCCGGGCTCGCCCGCAATACGTCTTGCGGTTGCGTAACGGCCTGTGATAGCGCCGTCGTTGAACAGAAGGACTTTTGCGTCGGGCTCAAGTCCGAACTCCTCGCCGCGGTAAACGGGCATATCGGTAACGATAGTACCGGGTGAATTCTTCGCGAGGTTATACGCTTCTTTAAGTGTGTTTACCTTAACTACGTTGTTGCCGTAAAAGGCAGCCTCAATGATGGCTCTGGTTTTAGAAAAACCGACCTTGTCCTTGCCGATCTCGCTGATCGGGTAGTACGCTTTTGTTGACATATTCATTACTCCTTTTCCAAGGCGAAAAACCGCCCGTTAATATACTATATTATATATGTGCTTTATCACAAAGCCTATTATATCATTTACAGTTGCGTTTTGCAAGTGATATTGCAGTATTGTAGTTGATTAGTTGCACATTTCACGAATTATTATTCCATAAGGGAATTAAACGGTGATTTTTGAATAAATCGATATGCCGACATTCATTTATAACCGCTTAAAA
>JBGULZ010000183.1:0-5006 GCA_045116595.1 Ruminococcus sp.
GAAACCATAATAAAGAGCTATGCCGAGGTGTAACAGTATGAACATTATTGACATTCAAAACGAAATCATCAGATTGAAAAAAGAAAAAGATATCTGTATCCTCGCTCACAGCTATCAGGCGAAGGAGATTTTGGAGGTCGCCGACTTTTCGGGCGACAGCTACAAGCTCAGCGTGGACGCGTCAAAGGTAAGCAATCAAAAAATCATCATGAGCGGCGTGCGCTTTATGGCGGAAACCTGTAAGCTGCTTTCTCCCGAAAAGCGCGTGTTCCTGCCGAATCCCGACGCAGGCTGTTCCATGGCAGACCAAATGGACAGAGAACTGGTTGAGCAGATGAAGGAGCGCCTGCCCGGTTACACGGTCGTCGCTTACATCAATACCACCGCCGATCTGAAAACCGTATGCGACGTTTGCGTTACCTCGTCCTCGGCGGTTGAAATTTGCCGCAAGCTCGATAACGACAAAATTCTTTTTATTCCCGATTGCAACCTCGGTGCTTATGTGGCGGCGCAGATTCCCGAAAAGGAGTTCAAGCTTGTTTTGGGAGGCTGTCCAATCCACGCCTGCGTCAACACGGATGATGTAAAAAAGGCAAAGGCTCTTCACCCGAACGCGGAGCTGCTGGTGCATCCCGAGTGCACGCCTGCCGTTTGTGAATTGGCAGACTATATCGGCTCTACCTCGGGCATTATGAATTACGCGGTCAATTCCGGTCAAAAGGAGTTCATCATCGGGACCGAGATCAGTATTCAGGAGCATTTGCAGTATCAGTGTCCTGACAAGCGGTTCTATTACCTCACGCAAAAGCTGATTTGCCCGAATATGAAATCAACCACGCTCATCGACCTTTACAACTGCGTCGCCGGAAAGGGCGGCGAGGAGATACTGCTCGACAGCGACACAATCATAAAAGCAAGAAAATGTATTGATGAAATGATAAGGTTGGGAGAAGCATAATGGCAATCAATGAAAGTAAAATCGCGTCCGTCGTCAACGCGCTGATGGAGGACTACGGCAAGGGCAGAGTGATCGACGAGATAAAGATGTTCGACTATCCTGACAGGGCGGTGATTATCGACCTGCTTGAAAAGCTAAAGATCATCATTTATCCCGGCTATCACCGCAACGGCAATTACCGCACCTACACGGTCAAAAACAATATTTCCATTCTGCTCGAGGATATTATTTACAACCTGACGAAGCAGATTGCTGTCGTTCTGAAATACGCGCCGCAACACCAAAACACTGACAACGACGTGCGCGAAGCGGAAGCGGAGAGAATCACCTTTGCATTTCTCGACAAAATCCCGAAAATCAGGGAGTACATCGAAACCGACATTCAGGCGTTCTATGACGGAGACCCCGCCGCCTATAACAAGGACGAGATCATTTGCACCTATCCGGGCTTGTACGCGATTTTTACTGCGAGGATCGCCCACGAGCTGTTTTTGCTCGGCGTGCCGCTGATTCCCAGAATTATGACGGAGCACGCCCACAGCCTGACCGGTATCGACATACATCCGGGTACGACGATCGGTAAGTACTTCTTCATTGACCACGGCACGGGCATCGTTATCGGTGAAACGACCGTGATCGGCAACAACGTCAAGGTCTATCAGGGCGTGACGCTCGGCGCGCTGTCTACCCGGGGCGGTCAGAACCTGCGCGGCAAAAAGCGCCACCCGACCATTCATGACAACGTGACGATCTATTCAGGCGCGTCTATTCTCGGCGGCGATACCGTCATCGGTAAAAACGTCGTCATCGGCGGCAACGCCTTCATCACAAGCTCCATTCCCGAGGGCGCGAGGGTTAGTGTCAAGAGTCAGGAGCTGATGTACAACTACGACTCCAAGCATCCCGTCGAGCGTAAGGACGTTGAATTGGATGAAACATGGTTTTATATGATATAAATTCCGCAGAAGGTGTAACAGGTAAGAAAATGAAAGCTTTATCCATACAGGAATTTGTTGAATTAAGGAATCAGAGCCGCGACCGCTTTGGCGTTGAGCTTCATTTGCACGATCATTGCTCGTCGCAGTATTTTTCGGCAGACGGCAAGACCTTTGACAGAGAATATATGGAGTTTTTGACCGATTTTCTCAGCAAGAAAAACCTCGGTGCGCAGATTTCCGACGACAAAACCGGCATATTGATTGTATAGTCATCAAAGAGGTAATCTTATGAAATCCATTTTAATCAAAGATACAACCAGAGAAGAACGCGAACAAATCGTTAAGCAGTCTTTATGGGGCAGCTGCGGAGCCGAATGTGAATTCTGCTCCGGATGTGACAACCGTGGCGGAGGCAGGATAGAAAGCCTGTATCAGCCTTATATCGACGGGCTTAAAGAGATTGCGGAAATCAACGCGGAATATACCGCGCCGTTTGTAAGATAAACAGGAGCAGATTGTTTATGAAGATCATTATTTCGGGAAAAAGAAAAGAAGTGACCGATGGGCTGACTGTCGCACAACTGATCAACAACGAAACGAACGGCAGACCGCGCTATGTTTCAGTCGTTACACGAAAAGAGCTGTTGCTTGAAGGCGGATTTAATGACGTTGTGCTTCAAGACGGCGATACGGTTGAATTCATCTATTCGGGAGAAGAAGAATGCTAAATCAATTTTCGAGAACACAGCTTGTTTTCGGGGAGGAAGCAATGCAGCGCCTTGCCGGGGCGAGGATTGCTGTTTTCGGTATAGGAGGGGTCGGCGGTTATACCGTTGAGGCACTTGCGCGTTCAGGCATCGGTCAGCTTGATTTGATTGACGACGACAAGGTGTGTATCACGAACGTCAACCGTCAGCTTCTCGCTACGCTGAAAACCGTCGGACAATACAAGGTGGACGTTGCAAAGGAGCGCGTAGCGGATATAAACCCGAAATGCCGGGTCAACACCTTTAAAACCTTTTATATGCCCGATACCGAGAATAAATTTGATTTTTCGCAATACGATTACATTGTTGATGCGATAGATACCGTCAAGGGCAAGCTCGCGCTTGTTGAGAACGCGCAGAAGGCGGGAACTCCCATTATCAGTTCTATGGGCGCGGGAAACAAGGTGGATGCCGCCGCTTTTGAGGTGGCGGATATTTACGAAACATCAGTTTGTCCTCTCGCCAGAGTCATGCGCTACGAATGTCGCAGACGCGGTATCAAAAAATTAAAGGTCGTCTATTCCAAGGAGAAGCCGATCAGACCAATGGAAGATATGTCAATCAGCTGCCGCAGACACTGCGTTTGCCCTCCGGGAACGCGCAAATGTACGGTGCGCCGCGATATACCCGGCTCAACGGCGTTTGTTCCGTCGGTGGCAGGACTGATCATAGCCGGTGAAGTGATCAAAGAATTGACGAGTTTTGAAAGATAAATTAAGCAGCCGAGTGTTTCAGTTGATAAACACCCGGCTGTTCTTATATTGAATATTTGATTCTGTCAATAGCCTCACACAGTACACTGTGAGGGCAAGCAAAGTTCAAGCGCATAAATCCGTTGCCGCTTTTTCCAAAAGTGTCTCCTTTATGAAGCCACACGCGGGCTTTGTTCAAAAAAATGTCATACAGCTTAGTGGACGTTAGTTCAGTTTTTCGGCAGTCAAGCCATGCAAGATAGGTGCCCTCCGGCTGAATCAGACTGATCGGGAAATCTGTTGGAAACGCTTTTTGAAGAATTTGCCTGCTTTCTTCAAGATAACTCAACAATCCGTCAAGCCATTCTCCGCCGTATTGATAGGCGGCTTTTGTAGAGACGCTCGCCATCGTATTGATTTCAAAATAACCGCTTGCCGCAATCGATTTCTCGATTTTACGCCGAATTACCGGATCGAAAACAACAGTGTTTGAAGCTTGTAGCCCCGCAAGATTAAAAGTTTTTGAAGGTGCTGTGCAGGTAACAGTTATTTTTGCCAGCTCATCAGATATGGAAGCCAAGGGAGTGTGGGTGTTTCCCTGATAGATAAAATCGGAATGTATCTCGTCTGAAACAATGGTCACGTTGTTAGCAAGGCAGATGTTGCCGATTTTTTTTAATTCATCCTTTGTCCATACCCTTCCGACGGGATTGTGAGGAGAGCAAAGCAGGAACATCTTGACACTGTGCTTTTTGATTTTCGTTTCGATGTCATCAAAGTTGAACTGATATCTTCCGTTTGTTTCTGTTAATTCAGAAATGACAAGCTTTCTTTTGTTGGCGGTAACTATTTTTGAAAAAGGATAGTAAACCGGCTGGCAAATGAGTATGCTGTCACCGATTTCCGTCAGCGCATTGATAGACGCACCGATGGAAAACATTACCCCCGGTGATGTAATGATGTGTTCGGGTTGGATCTCCCAATCAAAACGAAGCTTGTACCACTGTGTAACAAGGCTCATGTATTCTTCGTCAGGCTCTTTATAACCGAAAATGCCGTGCTTTGCCTCTTTAATCAACGCGTCGGAAATTTCATTGGGAACCTTGAAATCCATATCCGCTACCCACATAGGAATGACGTCGGACGGACAGTTGTACTTGATATCCCCGGCGATTCTTCGATTATGCATGGCGTCAAAATCATATTTCATAATGTCACCTTCCGAGCAGTTCTTTATCAATGATTATAAATTCGATGTGATCGGTTTGTCAAGAATTTATAACCGGTAATAGAAATAATCTATAACTGATCTTGAGAAATCGCCTTGACAAATGAAGTGAAATATGAGATAATATGTTGCAGAACAAACCTACTAAGTATATAGGTATTATAGATTAGAGGAATGATTATGACCCTTTTTTATCTTTTTAGGCGATGTTGACTCTGTTGGATATCAATATGATTTAAGAAGGAGTCAGTTATTATGAGAACATATAAGAAAATTACCGACTTGATCGGAAACACTCCGCTTTTGGAGCTCGAAAGTATAGAGAAAAACACAGGCGCGATTGTATTCGGCAAGCTCGAATATTTTAATCCCGCCGGAAGCGTTAAGGACAGGATCGCCAAGGCGATGATAGACGACGCGGAG
>JBGULZ010000184.1:0-3412 GCA_045116595.1 Ruminococcus sp.
ACTGAATAATCCTATCCGAGCGAGAGATACATCCGTTGTCGTAGTTATGCGACGACCGAAAGCGAGCGAACACTTAGTACCGCGCCAAGACCTCGAAAGAGCGAGCGAGAAACGGGCTATAAGCGGCAGCGGATGACAACGTGCGAAAAGCCACGCACAGGAACTGTAGCCGGATAGGATGCCGAATTATATGAAACAAGAAAGGATAAATGTAATAATGCCAAAATCAAAAAAGCTCGCCGTCATAGATGGCGAAACATTGATGGATATGCGGCTGGAACCTGTCCGATATTGTATCGAGGGAGTTTTATCACAGGGCGTTGCTATGATCTGCGGTTCACCAAAAATCGGTAAGTCTTGGATGATGCTGGACTGGACGATCCGCATAGCTAAAGGAGAAGATGTGTGGAACTTCAAAACCACGAAAGGAGCAACTCTTTATCTTTGTTTGGAAGATAACTGGAATCGTGTTCAGAGCAGACTGTTTGAGGTAACGGACGAAGCACCTAACAACGCTTACTTCGCTATCTCGTCCTGTTCACTGGCAGATGGTCTGGAAAAACAGATTACCGATTTTGTGACCGAGCATAAGGATACGGTACTGGTAATCATCGACACATTCCAAATGATTAGGAACAGAGATAAGGATGTTAGCTACGCAAATGACTATCAGGAAATCGAAAGGCTGAAAGCATTGGCGGATAAGTTGAAAATCACCATTCTGCTTGTCCATCATCTGCGAAAGCAAAGCGACAGCGATCCGCTGAATAAAATCTCCGGTACAACAGGTATCAGCGGCGCGCTTGATACGACGCTCATACTCGACAGAAGCAACCGCAATAAAAACAACGCGACTCTCACTTGCACCGGCAGAGATATAGAGAGCCGCGAGTTAGAGCTGACTTTCTCTGCCGACACGCACACTTGGGAATTGCTGTCTGACAGTATTGAAAATCCCGAAATCCTATTGCCCGATGAAATCAATCAACTGATTGCATATATGAAGCGCACTTGTTTTTATGTTGGATCCAACTCGGAGTTTGCGGAGGATTTTTCTTCTTTCTGCGGTAAAGCAATTACACCGAGTGCGTTGAAGCGGTTGATGAATAAGCATCGGTTTGCGTTGGAGGATAACGGCGTGTTTTTCGATTCCTATCGCAGCAACGGAAAACGGTTTCTCAATATCCGCTATGTTTCGGAGAGTGACGGCAGTGACGTTAATGACGCTAATATTAGCGGTGTCAAAAATGTCGTCAATGCCGTTCCTGTCGTCCCTGTTCCCGCGTAGAATTCAGCTTCAGCTGAGGTCAGCTTCAGCTGAGGCAAGCAGAGCGTCCGGCTGTCCGCTCGGTCGCAAAAAGCCGGGCGGAAGCCCGGACCCACTTTTGTATCAACCACGGAGGTAACAATTACGGCAAATAGAAAACGAAATCAAACACTATCTATTCGGTTAACACCGGCAGAAAAGAAAGAGATTACAGCCAAAGCAAAGCAGGCGCAGATGACCTTGACGGACTATCTGATTGAGTGTTCACGCAACACAGAAATCAAGGTAACGGATTTGTCTGATGCGCTTGTGGAGCTAAAACGCATCGGCAACAACATCAACCAAATCGCGCGGAAGGTGAATTCCAAGCGTTTCTTCTTCGGTAAATTCGATTCTGTTATCGAAGGTCAGCGAAAAATCTATGACGCTATACTAAACCTGATAGGAGATGATTGAGTATGGCAACGGTTATCTTTATTAAGGAAAGTCGCCAAAATCCGTCCGCAATGAGGGCGGTCATCAACTACTGTCAGCAGGAGTATAAGACCTACGACAGCAAATCCAAACGAAAATTAATCAGCGGTGTCAACTGCGACGGAGCAAATTCCTTCCGAGAATTCATGGCGACGAAGAAGGTTCACGGCAAAGATAACGGCGTGTTTTTCTATCAATACGTCCAATCTTTTTCGCCGACGGAGAAAACCACACCCGAACAGGCACACGAGGTTGCTCTGGAGTTTGCGGAAAAGGCGTGGACAGGTCACGAAGTTTTAGTTACCACCCACTGCGACGCAAACCATCTTCATTCGCATTTCGTGATCAATTCAGTCGAATTTGAATCAGGAATGAAGCTGCGGCAATCGCCGTCAACGCTGAAAAAACTGCGCAAGATCAGCGATGAAATCTGTCTTGCGCACGGTTTTTCTGTTCTCCAACCATACGAAGGCGGCGGCAAAAGAATGTCAACCAGAGAGTATCGAGCGGGGATGAAGGGCGAAAGTTGGAAACAAAAGCTGGCAGATGATATCGACAAGGCGATGGAGTTCAGCGGCAGCAAGGACGAATTCATCCGCAACATGTCCATCCTCGGCTACCATATGACATGGACTAACGAAAGGAAGTATCTGACTTTTCACTGTCCAAACGGGAAAAGTTGCCGTGATAAAAATCTGCATGATGATAAGTTTCTCAAAGAAAAAATTGAGAACGAATTATCTCAGCGTGAGTTTTCAGACTTCGAAACAACGACAGGCTGGGAAAAATCACGCGAGCTTTACGAGCAGCATATCAAAGAACGCGCCCAATCCAAGACTGAAACGCAGAGGATAGCTGACAGCTATTCCAATGTCGGCAACGAAATCAGCAGCCTTGCCGGGGCTGTCTCCAAAATCGTTGACAACGATTCCGAAGATCACGACGTGCGTAGAAAACGTATTGAAGCGGAAGGAAATGGCTCCGCTCTCGGTACAGTTCTCGGTTTAGGCATCGGCATGATAGCCAACGCGGTAAACGAAACTCCCGACCAAGAATTAGATTACGAACAAGATGAATACAAAACCAGAGAAGAAATCCTCCAAGAAATCTTCGGGGCGGACGATTATGACTACGGTGATTATGACGATGACGAGGATGAAGGTTTCTCTATGAGTATGTAAAAAAACGATTATACGAAGGGATTGATGGAAAATATGATTTGGTTTTATTTCAAAACCACTCCACAAAAACTAAATTTTTTACAACAAGAAAGGTAAAACACTAATGAAAATCAAAATCTATTCAACAATTATTTCACAAGGATAAGGAGGTTGACTGGAAAAGCAAAAGCCGTGATGCCCTATGGCATCAACAAAAAATTTAATACCCACACAAGAAATAGAATCTCTCGCAAAATCTTTCCTGCCTGAAATCGTAGCTTTCTTTGAAACAGAAGAAGGCAAAAAAGAATTTGAGGAATGGAAACATCAGAGAAATAAAGAATAGAGAAGCACTTGGTAAACAGGGAACGTATAAAAATATGCGTTTCCTGTTGTTATTTGTTGAATAAATTGATAAAATAATAATGAATAACATATTTGGAGGTTGTGAAATGAAATATGACTTGTTTAAAATAATTTCGCCTGAGTATGCAGATGATTTCATTAATGG
>JBGULZ010000185.1:0-3989 GCA_045116595.1 Ruminococcus sp.
ACTGAAAACATCAAGTGAATTTAACGTTTTTATTTTTAAAATCTTAAATAAACAAAAGCCCCTGCACGCATAAGCGTACAGGGACGAATTTCTCCGTGGTACCACCCTGATTCCCGTAAAACGGGCTCTCATCGGACTTTTAACGGTGTCTGCCGTCAGAACCTACTGCTGTTTCGATCCTGCCACTCGGGAGCGAACTTCACATTGATCCGCAATAACGCGCTTTCAGCCGCCGACGCGTCTCTCTTTCAAAGCGGGAGTCAAGGCTACTCTCTCCGTCGCTGTGTTTTTATTTTATCAGTCTTGTATTTTCAGCCTTTGTCCTCGACCGAAAACATCAGCTATCTTTAGTATAATACCACTGTTCACTTGATTTTGCAAGGGGTAAAGCGAATTAATTTGATTCAGGGTAAATATTTTCCCGAAGCGAGGTAGAGTCTGTACCACTCGTTGTGCGTGAGCTCAACCTTTGACGCCTGACAGATATCGCTGAGGTGGTTCGGGTTCATCGTACCCGCGATCGCCTGCATTTTTGCGGGGTGACGGAGTATCCAAGCTATCGCAACGGCGGTCTTGGGAACGCCGTACTTCTCCCCTATCTCCCACAAAACACGGTTGAGCTCCGGGAATTCGGGGCTGTCGACAAAGCAGCCTTTAAAAAATCCGTACTGCAACGGCGACCAAGCCTGGATCGTAACATCGTTGAGGCGGCAGTAGTCGAGCGTGCCGTTATCGCGGTCAAGCGAGCGCTCCGTTGTGATATTGTTTACATACAGCGCCTGATCGAGAAGATGCGACTGCTCCAGCGAAAATTGAAGCTGATTGAACACAAGCGGCTGACGGATGTGTTTTTTCAGCACCGCGAACATCATTGAAGGCACGTTGCTCACGCCGAAATACTTTACCTTTCCGCTTTTTTCGAGCTCGTCAAACGCCTCGGCTATCTGCTCCGGCTCATAGAGCAAATCGGGTCTGTGCAGCAAGAGCGAATCGAGGTATTCGCATTTTAATCTGCGCAGACTGTCGTCTACGCTGCCGATTATATTCTCCTTTGTCCAGTTGAACTCGCCTTGGTCTGAAAGGATACCGCACTTGCTCTGGATAAAAACATCCTCACGCTTTATCCCTGTCTTTGGGAACGCGTCGCCGAAGCGGGTCTCAGCCTCGCCGTTTTCGCCGTAGCAGGTGGCGTGATCGTAAAAATTTATACCTAAATCATACGCGGCGCGGATGATATTCGCCGCGTCATCCACGGACAGCGCAGGCATCCGCATACAGCCCATAATAATTGATGACGCGTTCTGCGGTCCGTTGGCAACATTTATGTACTTCATATTTTCCCTCACTTTTTTATTATCAATACCCGTTATCAACTATCTCCCAGCCGCCTTTATCGTTTTTCGAAAGCAGCCATTTATAGTCCTTATAATCCTGATCCGCCTCAAACTCTTTATTATCTGTGCTTTCGGGCGTATGGAAATCCATCAGGAATTCAATAAACTCGCCGTAATTTTGGTTGGGATATTTTTCTTTGATTTTTGCGGTCTCTTCTGCAGAAACAGTATCATCGCCCGCGTAGCGGATATTCTTCAAGCTAAAGCCGTCAAAGCCCGCGAACCGGCACTTGACCTGGATCGCCGCGTTTTTGAGATCGTCATCCGAATACCTCGCGGAATTACCGTAATCAACGGTTATGTCTCCCGAGCTTGCGGCGCCGAGGTATTCCTCAAAGGTGATACCCTTTGACATAATTTCCCCGGCAGCGTCGGCGTTGTCGATATATCGGATATGCCACGGCTCATAGGCGTAGCCTGTGATGTGCTCCTTGCCCTCAAGATAGCGGAGGATAAATCCGTAGCCGTCAAGCTTTTTGTGTATCTTCTCCCAAATCTCGGGATACTGCACCATATCCTCGTTCTCGGTGATATCCTTGCCGTCAATAATCAGATAAAGGTCGAGCGCGAGTCCCGTGTGATGCTCCGAAAAACCGGGCTTTGCCACTGTTTTAGCGGCGTAATCGGCGCCGTATTGCTTGGTAAAATCGTCCATTATACGCTGCTGCTCGGCTACGCTTCTGTAGGCGGAGTCGAGGCCTACATATACGCCGCCTTTCTCCAAATCAGCCTTGAGCTTTAGGTACGCGTCGTATGCTTTTGCCTCAACTTCAACGTCATCCTTGATCGAGTTGGTCATATGGACGGTTTGAACTCTTTGCTCCCAGCCGTCGGGAAGCGCGTGCGTTTTGTTTACGAGCGCCATATAATCTATACCGCCGGACTTCGCCTCATCGCCGCTCGCCTCATCGGCAGTAGCTTCATCGGCAGTCGCAGCGCTCGATTCCTTTTCGGTATTGCTGCCGCAGCCCGCGAGTACCGCTGTAGTGAGCAGACAAAGGCAGAGTATCAGGCTTAAAAATATACTTTTTTTCATTATGTTTGCCTCCTTCGCGCAACCGCGAATCAATTTAATTTTATAATATCATATCATTCTATGTCTTTCAATATATACGGCAAGAATAATAACCATTTCTCTTGTCATAATCATCCGCTCGTGATATACTTGATTTGCAACGGAAATGAAGGGAGATATACTATGAGTGACGTCTTCAGGCTTGCGCCTCCGAAAAAGAAAGGAATTATGAGTCTGGTTTTCAGCCGTTTTTCCATTATAGCCTTGCTGATACTCCTGCAAATAGCGCTGTATGTCATCATCTACGGATGGCTGATCCATTTACTGCCGTTTTTTTCGGTGTTCTTTGTGATTTTTACATTGCTTATGGTCTTTTATCTGTTCAACAACAGTATGGATTACAGCGCAAAGCTGACGTGGATGCTCGTTATCGCCGTGCTGCAGGTTCCCGGAGCGATATTTTGCTGTTCACCCAGACTAACGTCGGATACCGAAAGCTCTCTCAAAGAGAAAACGCGCTGATACATATTACCCGCAGAGCCATTGAGCAGCCGAAGGACGCCCTTGACGCCCTTGAAAACGACAGCTCAGGCACGAAGGACTTGGTAAAATACCTCAACCGCAGCGGCTGTTTCCCTGCGTTTTGCAACACCGAGGTCACATATTTCCCGATCGGCGAGGACAAGTTTGAAGCTATGCTAAAGGCGCTTGCCAAAGCCGAAAAGTTCATCTTTATGGAGTACTTCATTTTGGAAGAGGGATATATGTGGGGCAAGGTCCTCGAGATACTCGTTGAAAAAGCCGCGCAGGGCGTAGAAGTCCGCGTGATGTACGACGGTATGTGCGAGATGTCGACCATACAGCCGGATTATTTTATGCTGCTGAGAAAAAAAGGCATAAAGGCAAAGGCATTCTCTCCTATCAAGCCCGTCCTGTCCTCACACTACAACTACAGAGATCACCGCAAAATACTCGTCATAGACGGGGAGATCGCCTTTACCGGCGGTATCAACCTCGCGGATGAATACATCAACCGCGTTGAGCGCTTCGGTCACTGGAAGGACACCGCGGTAATGCTTCACGGCGACGCCGTAAAGAGCTTTACGCTGCTGTTTTTACAGATGTGGAACATCGACGAAAAGCACGCCGAATTTGAACAGTGGCTCACGCCTAACAAAACAACGCCCGAGCACCCGAGCGGCATCGTGGTCCCCTACGGAGACAGTCCGCTTGACGGCAGAAAAGTCGGCGAGACCGTATATATGGACATCATCAACCGCGCGAATGATTATGTTCACATTATGACGCCGTACCTGATACTTGACGGCGAGCTTGAAGCCGCGCTGAAATACGCCGCCGAGCGCGGAGTTGACGTTAAGATCATCCTCCCCGGAATCCCCGATAAAAGCACAGCTTACTCCCTCGCCAAATCCCACTACAGCCGTTTGATAGCGTCGGGGATCGAGATATATGAGTACACGCCCGGATTCGTCCACGCAAAGGTTTTTGTCAGCGACCGGTGCAAGGCAACGGTGGGCACGATCAACCTCGACTACCGCAGCCTGTATCATCACTTTGAG
>JBGULZ010000186.1:0-5922 GCA_045116595.1 Ruminococcus sp.
CCGCTTTGCCGAGCTTGACGCCGGCGCTGTCAACGCTTACGCCAATGAATATATGAGTCAGTATTATTGGGCTGATTTTATGTTCAACGATTTCTGATCATCAGCACAGTATAAAATATCCGCCTGTTCACGTTGTGTGAGCAGGCGGTTTTTGTCTATGTGTCAAAAAAGCAGGCAACCTATATAAAAGGCTGCCTGCAATATTAATTGATGAATGATCGGGATCAATCAGTGCCGTCGAAACGGCAAACGGTTACGCTTCTTGCGGAACCACAGGAAATACGCTGTCAGTCCTGCCGGCAAGATCGCAAGCCCAAACCACAATATATTTTCAAATATGCCGGTCGGTACGATAGATCCGAGTGTGTTTGTAACTAAGAGCGTCCTATCATCCGATACGTTAAAGGTCATTGAGCTTTTTTGCTCCGGAGTTCCGTCGTCAAGCTTGAACGACGGAGTATAATTGCCGGGTTGCTCGCTCACAGTGACTTCCGCATTCAGTGGTACAGCGATTTGAACCATTTCATTATGCTTTAGATTGAACGTATCACCGGAATGGATAGCTTCACTTTGTATGATGCCGTTTTTGTACCAGTCATATTTGTCGGTCGGTTCTGCACCTGTCACGGTCAGAGTAAATGTAAATTCCTGCTCAAGGTCAGCCGAGCTGCCTGCAACTTCTTTGCGTACGGTAAGGATCTTGTTGTCAGGGTTCTTTTGGTTAGGTACGCTGAGCGTATAGACATAGCTGTCCTCGTACTCGAGCAACTGACCGTGATAGGCGTCGCTGATCAGGAATGGCACGCCAATCGGCGATATTCGGAACACGATGTCCTGATCGAGCTTTGTGTAGTTCAGCGGCGCTTGGATTTCTGTCAGGAAATATACAGAGCCTCTGCTTCCCGGGTTAAGGGTTCTGCCGCTGTTACCGCCGCAGATATACAGCTCGCCGTTAGTATCGGTGACCATATCCTCGAAGCCGGTCAATGGATCACGGTTCTTCTCATAGCCGCCGATTGCGGTATTCGTCTGCTTATACAGAGCAAAATGAGCGTTATCAAGCGTTATGTTTGCATCTGTGCCGTCCATTTTTTCAAGCTTGAAGTTGAACTGCTTATTGTAGACGTCAACATACGCGCTCAAGCCGTTGCTGCCGGGTTTACCCTTAGCCCATTTCAGGTCTTTGCTGTCCTTGGTTCCCCACACGGTATCGTCTTCATAGAACAGCGAAACGGTGCCGTCGTTGTTCACCTTAAAGCACAGATTCTTTTGCAGTCCGACATAACCTCTCGGCGCTGCGGTTTCGGTCAGCGTGTATTTTTGATTCTTGACAAAATCATAAAGGATGGTAACCGTACCTTCTGAGTCGGAGTAATAGTTGCCTACCGTGTTGCCGGCGTTGTCGACCAGTGTGAACTGACCGTTTTGCAGCGGGATATCGGTATCCCACTTAAACAGCCGGATCGCGATACCGCCTTCGCGCGTGTTGGTGATGGTATCTTCGCGCGAGGTTTCCGAAAGTTCTTTCTGACCATAGGTGGCGATATAATCATATGCCCGGTCGTTGCCTTCTCCCTCAGGCGTGACGGCGGCGATCCGCGAGGCGACAATGTGGATACTGCCTCCGCTTTCAACCGGCGTTACTTTGCCGTGATTGGTCACAGTACCGTCATCGGCCACCGTTGGGTCTGGATTGTTGATGGTGACCTCCTTGACCACATAGCCGGCCAGACTTGTACGCGCGCTGTTATCTAAGTTCGGCTTAAGGCTTTCCCAGAAATAATTTGCTGTAAGAGATGGCGATTTGATCTGTTTAACGGAGCCTTCAAGCAGCAGTCCGTCCACATAAACTGCCGTATATATCTCGGAATGTCCGGTGGTGATGCTAAGATCGCTCCAATTTTTCTTTACCGAGATACCGTAGCCCTTTTTGTTATGAACCTCCATCTGGGGGTTTTCATCTGCATATACCTTGCCGATATTAATGGGATTGCCGCCATACTGCAGATAGGAAGCAATTGGTTCTACAGTACCATCTGAAAGTGTCTTAGATCCAAAGACTTGCTCATATCCCTTCAATCCGTAGCCGGTCTTTGGATCCTCTGTCACCTTGAAGACAGAGCCTACCGGAAGTCCCGGAACGCAAATCGTGTAGCCCGCCGGGATCCCGGAGATCGAGCCGAAGCCTGAGGTCTTGAAAGTGACGTCATCAGCGCTGACGCCGGGGTATTGACCTTCCTGTATGGCTTTTGCATTTGCGCGGGAATATGGGATCGCTGTTTCGGCAAAGCCTTGTGTGTTGTAATCATACCTGCAAATTTTCTTATCCGGAGAAAGTACATAGTAGTTGTACATATTTGCAAGCGGGATCTGATCACCCGGAACCTCAAGGGGGGATATTGACAGTCTGAAGTTGAATGTAGCGGGGTCGTCCGTGACCTCCTGATTATTCTCATCAAGGAGCTTCTTTGTAACAAAGAGATCCTTGATAACATTTTCGTTGACGTGGTTGTCAAAGGAGATGTTCGGTCGAACCAGAGCGCTGCCGGATTCGGAAGAATAGCTTCTCAGATCGCCTCTGATCTCTATCCTGTTTGATGGGACCTCCTCGCCGTTGATCGTTACGTTACCGTAAACGGATGGGTCTACGGCACATTCCACGATCCTGTAGCTGATCGTGTTATCCGGGAAAGCGATCTCCGCGTTTCTTGATGGATTTATAAAGTAGATATTGTCATACGCCTGTTCTTCGGTGAAGCCGGGTGGTCGGTACTTTTTGACAAAGTTAACGGGATGGTTGGAGTTTTGATATGTTACTGCGATATGCTCGTTGTCGTTTTCCAAAAGGTGTTCCTGACCCGGTGTATTTCCATCACCTTCGGGAAGGGTGTAGTAGATTTGGAACGGATACTCAAGGAAGTCTGTATCGAGCGCTTCCGTACCTTCACCGCTGACGTTTTTGGAAACAACAACGTGTCCGGGCGTAACAGACGCGATGTTGAAGCGCATATGCAGGTTTGACGCGTTAGCGCCGCGCTCCATATAGAACATCTTCATCGTGTGGTTAGAGTAATCCTTGAAGATGTTGCCGTCGAAGTGGTCGGACATATAGTCATCGATCTCTTCCGGAGTTGCGTCGGGATGCTGATCAATATAGTTAGCTTCAAAAATCTCGCGCAGAGTACTATGACCCATATTTTCACTGTGGACTTTGGTTCCGTTTTTGTCAAAGTAAACGTCGCCGGTACGGAAGTTTATGGTACCCATCTGGGCAGAGTGAACGCCGCCGAGATCGAGAACCAGTTGATCGTCAACATACAGCCAGAAGTCATCGTCGCCGGTGAACTCGAAGATGATGTCGTGCCCCCAAGCGTCCAGACCGGACGGCGTCTGTACAAACGACGCCTCCATTTCCATACCAAAGTAGAAATTTGCTTTGTCTTGGTTTGAGTTGGTTTCAGTCTGGATCTTATGAAGCTTTTCGTATTTTCTGGGATCGTTATTATCCAGCGCTCCAATATTTGGTTTTTTTGGGTCAGTAAGCGATGAGTAAAGATTCTGTCTATTGTCAATACTGCCTTCTTTCGTCACATAGACGCCCGGTTTTATGATATCATACGGGAAGAACTGCCCGTGCTTGAGTGAATTGGCGTTACTCTGAGTATGCGTACCCAGCTCGTGATACAGGATAAAGTCTGTTTCATCGTCCTTACTGCCTGAATTGAAGACGACATTTCCGTTATCGTCCTCGTGCTTTAACGTTGCAAAGTTCTGGGTACTGTCAAACTCAAAGTAACCGCTCGATTCATAAACACGCTGCAAAAACAGGTGGTTTACCTTTCTTACGTTTTCATTTTCAATATTGAACAAATCGCCGAAATTTCTATTGGTTGGGGTAGCGGTGGGATATCCGTTAGAGTCCAATGTTGAACTTAGAAGCCCGGTTATCAGAGAACTGGTACTCGATCCGCCGCCAAAGTAATCCCAAGTTGCGGAAGATGCCTTAGCGCGATCGCTTTGGCCCGGTTGCCTCGCGATGTCGACCATCTTCATCTTTATGCCGAACTGGTTATTGTCGATCGTCGGCGCCGTGTGGAGACGGTCGCTGAGGTTCAGCGCCTCACGGGTCGCGAAGTAGAACGGGATCGCAGCAGCCTCGGCACATGGCTCAAGCGCTGTTTTATCCGCGTTTGGCCGCAGACCGATATAAGCGTATCTGGTATTATCCCACGCGATCGCGTTACTGTAGAATTCGCCTTCTCTTCTGCCGGGCAAATTGATACCGATCGGGTTTTCGGACAGAACCTGATCACTCGACAGCTGCGGCGCGATGTATTTTTCGGAATACGGATTGTAAAGTTCATAATAAAAGTTTGGCTGCTTGGTGACCGGGTCGAGATACTCGGAAAAATTCCATTCGAGCGAATCCGACGCGTCGCCGAGCCACAAGATCTTGCCGCCCGAAGCATAGCACGGGTAGAGCGATCCGTCGCGGTCGACGGCATACATATCATAACGAAGCTCTTGCTCGTTCCAAATACGCATGTAAACAATGACCAAGGTGTCGTCGGGAATATCGGATACACTAACACGATCCGCCGAGAAGGTGATCTTTTCTTGATCATCGAGCGAAGCGCGGTCAAGAAGGTTGAACCACGCAAAGGAATCGGCGGGGTCTGACGTGACGCTGAAGTAACCGCCGCCTTCTTGCTCGACTCTCGGTACATAGGTAAGATATGTGCCGTTTGACTTGATCCGGACGCGTTTAGATGAATTAACGTCCACCGAGAACATTCCGGCGTTATTGCGGTCGGAAGTTGTCGAAACTCCGTTTTCGTCAATACAAAGATAGCGCTTGCCTGATTCGGATTCGATAGACAGCGTAAACATACCCTCATTCTCATCGTATTCAAACTTCCATTGGTCGATCTCGTTATTCTCATCGACATACAGAACGCGGTCATTATTGCCCGCAGTCAAAACCAGCTTGATAAGCGAATGGCTGTCACCTTCAGCCATAAACGCGTTGCCGATCGTAGAATTATCTGCATAGTGGAAGATTCCGTAGGATTTGCCGTTAAGTTGGTCGATCGCATCCTGGCTCATCAACGGTACGCAGTATTGAATAAATATCTTCGGATTAGTAGCGTTGTTAGTATCAGTCCAATAACGGATACCTTCGCCGGAACCGGAGTGCTGTAACCACTTACCCTCGTCGGATTTTTTCAAATAAAATGAATGAGCTGCGGGATCAGCGTCGGAAATCGCCAGATCATCTCCGGAATCGGACAGAGCCACCGATTTATCAATGGAATTTAGGAGATATTTCTTTACACCGTTTATATAGGTGTAAAGCTTGTAGGTGTTATTGCCGTTATCCTCAAAAAACCATATTGCGGCTTCGGCTCTTTTAGATGTTTCTATCAAAGCACCTTTACCATTCACTCGGGAAGTAAAATATTTATTAGATCCGTAATAGAGATAGAAGCCGGAGTTCATTGCTCTTGGAGATGTAAGCTCATTGGTTGACTCGACGTTGTCCAGCTCCACGCTTGCGCCGGGTGTGATCTCAACTATCTCATAAACACTAAAGCCGGTCGCGTAGAAGCTGAGCTTTCCGTCCTCGATATTAAAGTCATCGATCTCCTCGCGGGTGCCGTCGTCCTTGATATGCAGCAGCTTTGTCTCGGTATCGCCGCTGATTTTCGGATGGGCGATCTCAACATATATCGGAGATTTTTCTCCGGGCTGATATTCTGTTCCGCCGTGGGTGATAGTGATATCGTAAGCGGCAATGACAGAGGTGGTTTCGAACAAGCCGCCTTCGTCCGCATAGTCTCCCGTCACATCCGTTACGTTAGCAACGGCGTTGTGCGGCATCATACCGTTAAGGGTTACTTTTGAATCAGCTTCCTCTGTGTT
>JBGULZ010000187.1:0-2364 GCA_045116595.1 Ruminococcus sp.
CGTACAATATGGGAATATCAGGGCACACATTTTATAAAGTGCTTCAATATCGCAATAACTCATTAAGCATTTATGAAAAAACACCCAAGTATGTGATTATAGAAACAAGTAGTGTTGCATTAAATGAAGCAGAAGTTCAGCAAGCGTTATCCGGGAATGTAAAAAAGACAGAGGTAGTCGATACCGGTTTGCTTTACCAAATGCAAAAGGTCCCGTATTTAAGAGAAATGTATCATCAGTTGGATGGCGGAATGCTCAAAATGCTTATGGATAAGAAAAATAAGAGTGCATCTTCCGCATCGTTCGATCAGTCGAAAACCAATGAAAGTGTTGTAGTTGATGAAAAAGCATTTCAGCAGACATTCGAATACCTTCAACAAATTGAAAATGATTACGGAACTAAGATCATTGTGATGTTTCATCCTGTGGAGAATCTAAATGCCGACGGAAGTATAAGTTTTGCAGAAAAAGAGTATGCTGAGACATTTTCCGATTATGCGAAAAAGTACAACGTTGGTTTTGTTGACATGACAAAAGATTTCGAAAAGATGTACTATGAACAAAACCACGTTCCGCACGGATTTTCTACAGGCGAGCTTGGTGCCGGACATCTCAACAAATACGGTCATGCCGCTATTGCCGAGAGCCTTTACCGGTATATCAATGAGATGGAGGTGAAGTGATGCAGTTTTTCACCTTCGCATTCTTCTCGTTGGTCGCTATCATTTTTATTGTTATCAAGATATGTAATACATTTATTAAAAACGAAAACGCAAAAATCATTACCGCAAATTCGATCCTTTTAGCCGCAAGCTATATTTTTATTATATATGCCGATTTTAGATTTGCGTTGGCAATCGGAGCATTGACGGTTGTAACGTGGTTCTGCGCTAAAAAGGAAAAGCTGATTCCGATTGGAATTATTCTTGCGGTGGTATCCCTCGGCTTTTTTAAGTACACCAATTTCTTTATTGAGTCGTTCTCAAAGCTGTTTGGCAATGACTTTACCGCTTTGAATTTGATAGTGCCTTTGGGCGTATCGTTCTATACGTTCAGCGCAATCAGTTATCTGGTGGATGTCAGGCGGGGCAAGGTTAAGGCGGATAATCTGCTATATGTAGCGCTGTATTTGTCTTTCTTTCCAAAGCTTACATCAGGACCGATACAACGCAGCGGTGAGTTCTTTGAGCAGGCGCACAGCAACCGAGTGATCGGAGCAGAAAGCTTCAAAACAGGTATTCAGATTTTTGTTTTCGGCTTGTTTAAGAAAATCGTACTCGCAGACAGATTGTCGGTGTTTGTAAATCAAGTTTACGCTACTCCGAAAGCGTTTGGCAGCCTGACAGTGCTGTTCGCAGTAATCGCGTATTCATTCCAGATCTATTTTGATTTTTCGGGATACTCCGATATGGCGATCGGCGTCGCGAAAATATTGGGATTTGATTTACCGCGCAACTTTAATCTGCCGTATCTGGCGCACAACGTTACAGAGTTGTGGAAGCGCTGGCATATTTCGCTTTCCTCGTGGTTGATGGATTATCTTTATATTCCGCTTGGAGGCAGCCGAAAAGGAACATTCAGAACATATTTGAATCTTATTCTGACAATGGTTATCGGCGGAATTTGGCATGGCGCAAATTGGACATATGTGTTCTGGGGCTTGCTTCACGGCATAGCACTTGCGGTACATAAGTTGTGGATGAAGCTAACCAAAAGCGACAAAAGAAAACCTTCTGTCTTTGGCAGTATCATTTCAATTATTTTGACATTTGCGTTTACGTCATTTTGTTGGATATTCTTCCGCGCGGACAGCTTTGAAAACGCGATAGACATCATTACACGCGTTTTCAGTTTCAGCGCAGGATTAGAGCAGCCTTATATTTGGTTGTTTGTATCATTGATTTTGTATTTCGTTGCAATGGCGTTTGCTGTTGTAAAGTCAAAAAAGAACCCTGCTCCCACTAAAAAACTAAATGTGAGTAGGGTAGAGGGTTATTATCCGATACTAAATCTGTCAAAGTTTTGGCAGTTAACATTTTTCTTTGTTTTTGTCGGTTTGACGCTGGCGCTTGCATACACAGGCGGAAGTCCGTTCATCTACGGCAATTACTGATAGGAGAAGTATATGGAACAGGTACAATTCAAAAACAATGGAAGACTTAAGCTTTTGATAATCGTAGGAACGCGTCCTGAGATAATCAGGCTCGCAGCGGTGATAAATAAGGCGAGAAAGTATTTTGATACGATCCTCGCTCACACCGGGCAGAACTATGATTATAATCTGAACGGCGTATTTTTCAAGGATTTGGGGCTTGCCGATCCCGACGTGTATATGAACGCTGTCGGCGCTGATTTGGGCGAGAC
>JBGULZ010000188.1:0-10896 GCA_045116595.1 Ruminococcus sp.
TCCTCTCCTCATTATTGAGCAGGTCGTGATACATAGTGATTTTCAGAAACGACAGTAATCCGAGGTTGACTTCACGAAGGATTTTCCAGCCTCTTACATCCGCTATTTCTTCCATCTTTAATAAGAATTCATCAAGTGATTCCTTGCCTTCATCAAATTCCGGCAAATCAATTCCATACTCCGTGTTCAAATAATAATCGAGCGTTGGATTGACAACGATATCATCCTCATGTTTTTCAAGCGTATAGGGCGAATTCAGCGAATCCAATGACAGTACGACCGGAACAAGTACCAGAGGAGATTTTATCCATTTCGCAGACGCGCCCTTGCCGTCCTTCCATTCTATAAAACCAAACGAAAGGTAAAGGATATTTGTTCCCTGTTCTTCTAAAGCCAGGCGTGATTTTGAGCGCAAATGCTTCAATGTTTTCAACGTTTCCTGCACGCTGCTTTCTGTTCCGATATCACCGGTAGTAACGGTTAACGGCGCAGAAAGGTTTTCAAGCAAAGAGAGAATGGAGAACACACGGATATCGGTGTCTTTATCAATTGCCTTTTTAAACGTGAGTTTTTCCTCTTTGACGGCAAGTCTTTGAAACAAAATGCTGATAGACGGCTCTGATATTTTCAAAGTCGCCCTCTTTGTTTCGCGGTAGTTTATCATTTTGTTTCGTTTGCCTAAATCAAGCAACTGGTGCTCCCAGTAGTCGACTTTTTTGTCCAGAATTGAAGAACTCATATTTCGCTCCACTATATTTGGGGAATCTGCTAAACACTTTATTTTTTCCGGCACGATACTTGTTTACATCATGCATCTTAATTATACTACATAATATCCAAAATGCAATGCGATTGTCAAAACATCTGTAATAGTTACGCTCTAAAACTATATAAATTTATCCTATTGTTATATGTCCATCTGCAAAATAAACTTTTTTCAAAAAATATCACAAAGAAATCTCACAAGCATTTCGGAAAAAGAGGATAGAAATAATAATAACTCATTGGAAAAGAGGAAGAAAAAGAGAAATTTATCGTTGATTTTTTTAAGAAAAAGTGGTACACTATGTACAGTCGAATTTTTGAGGTGAAAAAATGCTAAGGAGAAAAATATATAATCAGATAGAAAAATTTTATAAAAGCAATCCGAATAAAGCGCTTATGATAACCGGAGCGCGGCAGGTCGGAAAATCCACGATCGTCGAAGAATTTGCCAACAAGCACTTTAAGCACTTTATCAAAATGGATTTCATCAAAAACGAAGAGTATGTAACCGCGCTTTCGGGTACGAAAAGCACAGATGAAATCTTATTGCGCTTATCATCTTTGTTCGGCGATGAAATGGTGCCCGGAGAAACACTGATTTTCTTTGACGAAGTGCAGGAGTGCAAGGAACTGATCACGCAGATAAAATACTTGGTACAGGAAGGCAGCTATACCTATATTCTCAGCGGCTCCTTGCTTGGAACAGTATTTCAGGATATTCTTTCCGTTCCTGTAGGCTATATGGATATTTACAGAATGTTCCCTCTCGATTTTGAAGAATTCGCATATGCCAACGGTGTAAATAAAAAAGTAATCGACGCTGTTCGCAAATCATTTGAGAATGAAAAACCTGTTGACAGCTTTCTTCATGAACGTTTGATGTCTCTGTTTGAATTGTATCTGATCGTGGGCGGAATGCCGTCAGCGGTCAAAGCATACATGGAAACCAAGAATCTTCGTAAGGTAGCAGAGGAACAAAACGCGATAATCGCACTTTATAAGCAGGATATTTCTAAATACGACAAGAAAAACAAACTGTATCTAAATGAAATATTCGATTTGATCCCAAGCGAACTTAATGCAAAAAACAAGCGGTTCATTCTGAAAAACCTTAATGAGAATGCGAAGTTCTCCAAGTATAACAACAGCTTTCTTTGGCTGAAAAACGCAGGCGTCGCTTTGCCTGCCCATATCGTAGACGAGCCTAAAGTACCGTTGCTGTTGTCAAAGTCGTCAAATCTTTTCAAGCTGTTTTCCAACGATGTAGGTCTGCTTGCGTCACAATACGGCAACGGTATTCAGCTCAAAATATTACAACATGAAACCACTATGAACTTTGGCTCTATATATGAAAATATAGCTGCGCAGGAACTGCTCGCTCACGGACACACGCTCTATTATTTTAACAGCAAAAAGCTCGGTGAATTGGATTTTCTGATTGAATCCGAGGGCAATGTGATTCCTATCGAAATCAAATCCGGTAAAGATTATTACCGACATAGCGCGATGGATAACGTATTAAAGCATCCTGAGTTTGATATTCCGAAGGGCTACGTTTTTTGTAACGGAAATGTAGAAACTGATGGCAAGGTCGTTTATTTTCCAATCTACATGCTGATGTTTTTACAAAAGGAAACGTTGCCGGATGAAATTATTTTTGATACTGACTTTTCAGATTTGAATCAGTTGATCGACCTTACTTGATAAGAAAGAAGGTATAAATATGAACGGCGTCATCTACGCCCGCTATTCCTCTGACAACCAGCGTGAGGAGAGTATTGACGGACAGGTTCGTGAATGCTTGGCTTATGCGGAGAAAAACGGGATTCAGATCATTGAAACGTATATTGACCGCGCGATGACTGCGAAAACAGACAAGCGCCCCGATTTTCAGCGGATGATTAAGGACAGCTACAAAAAAGGCTTTGATGTTGTCCTTGTATGGAAGCTCGACAGGTTTGCACGTAACCGCTTTGATTCCGCTAAGTACAAGATGATACTTCGTCAGAACGAAGTCCGTGTCTTATCGGCGACAGAAGCCATTTCAAGCCGTCCAGAGGGAATTCTGATGGAATCTATGCTCGAAGGCTGGGCAGAGTATTATTCAGCTGAGCTTGCCGAGAAGGTTATACGCGGTCAGACAGAAAACGCCCTGAAATGCAAATCTAACGGCGGTACGCTTCCGTTTGGTTATTATGTCGATGACGAGCAGCATTTTCAAATCAATCTTGATACCGCTCCTTTTGTATGTGTGGCATTTCAGATGTACGACGAAGGCTACACAATGAAGGAAATAGCCGCTGATTTCAAGCGCAGAGGAATCAAAAATACGCGCGGAACGGATTTTACTATCAACACCATATCCAATTTGCTGTCAAACAGGCGCTACATAGGCGAATACAAATACCGTGATATTGTCATTCCTGACGGTATTCCGGCGATTGTTGACAAGGATTTGTTTGACCGCGTACAGCAACAGATTGAGAAAAACAAGAAAGCGCCTGCCCGATACAAGGCAGACGCGGATTATATCCTCACGACAAAGCTCTACTGCGGCAAATGTATGTCGTTCATGGTGGGAGAAAGCGGTACCAGCCGCAATGCGACCACTTACCGCTATTACAAGTGCATCACCGCCAAGCGCAAAAAGGGCTGCGATAAAAAGGCGGTCAAAAAGGATTGGATTGAGGAAATCGTTATCAATCAGATTAAGAAGGTCATTTTTGATGATGATTTGATTGAAGCGATTGCCGAGCGTGTATATCAGCTGCAAGACCAAGAAAGCACGACAGTTCCGCTGTTGAAAAAGCAACTGACAGAAACAGAAAAGAGCATTGAAAATGTCCTCAACGCGATTGAACAGGGTATCATCACACCTTCCACCAAACAGCGGTTGGAGGAATTGGAACAGCGCAAGCAAAATCTGCAAATCGAAATCGCCAAGGAAAACATCAAGAAGCCTGTGCTGACAAAGGAACAGATTTTATTCTGGCTGCACCGTTTCAGAAATATAGATACTGATAATATCAAGCACCGTAAAAGATTGGTGGACAGCTTTGTAAACTCCGTCGTTTTGTATGATGACAGGATAGAATTCTTTTTCAACTACAAAGATGGCGCGAAAACGCTTACGCTTGACGAGCTGAGTAAAAGTTCGGATTTACTCAACTCTGCTCCACCAACAAAATCAGGTGTACCGTTTTGGTATGCCTGATTTTGTTTATGTAATCAAAAAACGCTGCCTCAAAATAGTATAAAATCTTTGTAACAAAAGCTTACAAACGGCATTTTATTTCGACATAAACGCGCCCGGAAAATTATATGTTTGTAATAAATGATGTGCAATTCAGTGCATTAAATCATTAATATATGTGGCAAATACACAAAATCGGCAAATCAATATTGACACAATATAAAAAATATTCTAAAATAGTTGTGTGATGGGATACAATCACAAATAATACATACAGGAGGATTTACATTATGGAACAACAAGGTAACAAGGCTCTTGGTATCGTTTCTATCGTACTTGGCGGAGTTTCGATCGTATGCTGCGAGATCCCCTTCTTCGGACTTATCGTTGGTATAGTCGGTCTCGTTCTCGCTATTCTTTGCAAGAAGAGCTATGCTGCGGCAGGTCAGACTTCATCCATACCGAAGGTTGGACTTATCCTTTCTATTATCGGTATTGTTTTAGGCGCTATCGTCGGTACTATCATTTTCTGCACAGTATGTGCAGTAGGAACCTATGCTAGTACCCCCGAGGGACAGAAGGCAATCAGCGACGCTCTCGCAACTATTCCTACCCGCTAATTAGCAAATTGAAAACAAACAATTTACAGTCAGCCTTTGGCTGGCTGTATTGTTTTATAGGAGAGTAGTTTATGTTTCCGACATTTGAGATATTTGGATTTACGATCGGAATGTACGGCGTTATGACGGTGATCGGAGCCGCGCTCTGCGTTTTGGTCGGTTTATCACTCATAAAAAAATTTGATATAATATGGGAAGATATGGCGCTGGTAATGATCGCGGTCGGCATAGGTGCTTTTATTTTTGCACACATCCTTTACGGGATAACAAATATAAGCTTGTTCGCCGTACTGTTCAAAGAAATGGGCAGCTTGGACGCCGGGCAGATATTTGCAATGCTGGGGCAGATCTTCGGCGGTATGGTCTTTTACGGAGGCTTTATCGGCGGAACGATCGGGATCTTGTTCTATTGCAGGGTAATAAACAAAAAGCTCAACAAAAACAACTTCCTCGACATTTACGCCGTGCTAACGCCGCTGTTCCATATTTTCGGCAGGATCGGATGTTTTCTTGCGGGATGCTGCTACGGTATCGAATCCGATTTCGGCTTTACCGTTCACAACAACCACCTCAACCCTTCGATAAACGATGTTAACCGCTTGCCGGTCCCGCTTATCGAAGCCGCCTGCAATCTTTTGATCTTCCTGTTTATCCTTTATCTGTTCAAAAAGGATAAGATGAGGGACAAGCTTATTTATGTGTATATGATTATTTATCCCGTCGTACGCTTCACGCTGGAATTTTTCAGAGGCGACGAATACCGCGGATTTTTGTTCGGCCTTTCGACCTCGCAATGGATAAGCATAATTCTGTTTATTTTCTCTGTCGTTATGCTCATAATAAAACGCAACAAGCCGGAACGATCACAAGAAAGCGCTGCCTGATATCAAACGCTGTCATCCAGACGGGCTTATAGCTCAAAGGATGGCAGCTTATTTGTTTTTCTGTTGCAAAAAGAGCCATCTTATGATATTATATCTTTTGGAAACAAAACAAAGGAGCTTGATTTATGGAAAACCAAGGCTTTAACGAACAGGTCGTAAAAAGAAAAAACGGAACAAAGCAGCTCGTTATCAAAATCGTCGCCGTTATGATTTTGATCATGGTACCGTTTATCGCGGCGGCACTGGCTATCGCGACTCATATCCAGTACATTATGATCGTCGGCGGATTTGTGTTCCTCGGCGGTATCTACGTAGTTTGGTATGTGTTCAGCTGCCAAAAGGTCGAGTTTGAATATTCTGTCGCGGGCAACGACCTCGACATTGCAAAAATCATTGCTCTGCGCAAAAGAAAAAAGATCTGTACCGTTCCAATCAATGAGATCACGGAGCTGACAAAGGACGAAGAAAAGATAAACAAGCTCAGGGCGGCAAAGACCTTTATAGCCGCGCGCGACATCAACTCAAGGGGCGAAAACTACTTTGCGCTGTTCAACGACCCCGCCTACGGAAGATGTATGCTGGTGTTTACCCCCAACGAGCAGATCTTAGAGGGTATGAAGCCGAGGCTCAACAAGGAGCTTATGCTGAGATTATTCTATAATAAAAAAGTGTAAGGCTATGGAAAGAACGGATAAAAACATTGTAAAAAGGGCTGTGCCAAAGCGCCCTGACGACGCCAACAAGGGTACAACGGGCACTCTGCTCAGCATTTGCGGAAGCTACGGGATGGCGGGCGCCGCGATACTATCGGGCAAGGCGGCTCTGCGCTGCGGAATAGGGCTTGAAAAGCTCGCGCTGCCAAAGAGCATTTACCCGATAGCGGCTCAATGTATTTTGGAAAGCGTATTTTTGCCGCTGTCCGAGACCGACGACGGAAAAATCAGCCGCCTTAATATCCCGTACCTGCTCGCTGAGGCAAAAAAATCCACCGCCGTTCTGCTCGGCTGCGGACTATCCGTCTGCGACGATACACGGGAGCTTGTTTTCAGCTTTATAGAAAACTGCGAGACTCCTATGGTGCTCGACGCCGACGCGCTCAACTGCGTTGCCGAAAACCCCAAGATACTCAAAAGGCGCAAGGCGGAGATAATCGTCACGCCCCATCCCGGAGAGATGGCAAGGCTGTGCAAATCAACGGCGAAGGAAATCAACCTTGACCGTGAAAATACCGCGAAAAGCTTTGCGGAAAAATACGGAGTTGTCACCGTGCTCAAAGGTCACGGAACGATCATCGCCTCGCCCGGCGGACGGGCTTTGCTCAACACAACGGGCAACAGCGGTATGGCGACCGGAGGAAGCGGAGACGTGCTCGCGGGTATGACTGCGGCATTGCTCGCTCAGGGCAAAAGCGCGTTTGACTGCGCGGCGGCGGCTGTATATCTCCACGGCACTGCAGGCGACCTCGCGGCTGAAAGATACGGCAAGATCTCTATGCTCCCGGGCGATGTGATAGAGCTTATCCCCGAAACATTCAATTTAATATTCTGATATTCAAGACATATAATGTATCAAAACCATACGGAGGTTACTATGACTAAAAAGGTTTTGAGCGCGTTATGTGTCTTTTTCGTTTTTATGACGGCTTTGTGCGGCTGTGACTCACCGAACGGCAAAGGAGTTATAACAGAGTTTTCCGCGGATTTTACCGCGACCTACCGCGATATTGCGCTGAGCGGTAAAGTCACGGCTGACCGCAGAGGGCTGTTAAACATTGAGCTCGACTCACCCGATACGCTGGGCGGACTTGCGGTTTCTTATAAAAACGGAGAAACCGTGCTGAAAAGGGATGATTTGATCTGCACGGCTGACGAAGCGTATCTTCCCGGCAACAGCTTCCCCGCGCTTTTGAAGTCCGCGCTGAAAGCTCTCGGAGACAGCGACGCAAAGCCGAAAAGCGGCTCTCTTGTTATCGAAAAAGACGGCAGGACATTTGAGTATTATATCAACGAAAACGGACAAATAAAAAAACTCACCGCAAACGGCGAGCTTGAGATCGAGTTTGATAATATTGAAAAATCCGGTTAGGTAACAAATTTTTCGCCCCAAAATAAAATATATTAGGCTGAATAAATTTTGGCAAAAAGTCAAAGATATAAGTAAAGAAAAATTTTGGAGCGTGAAAGCCTTGAATATACGCCGCGGAGATATTTACTACGCAGATTTAAGCCCCGTTGTGGGCTCGGAGCAGGGAGGTATCCGTCCGGTACTGATAGTCCAAAACAACGTCGGCAACCGTTTCAGCCCGACCGTTATCGCGGCGGCTATAACAAGCCGTCAGTCAAAGGCGAACCTACCCACGCACATCCCGCTGAACAGCGGTACATCGGGGCTTGCAAAGGACAGCGTTGTGCTGCTTGAGCAGGTCAGGACGATAGACAAGCGCAGGCTGAAAGAAAAGATGGGCGCGATCGACCAAAGCGCGATGAACGCGGTCGACAACGCGATCTCTATATCATTCGGTCTCGGAGCGGAACAGACGAACGCAGTGAGCTGAATCACACTGTCGGAGAATGTTATGTAGACGATGTAGACGGTAAAAGTAGCCCTCTCAAATTTTAGCTCTTTAAATAACCTGATTTTTTTGCGTCTACATCGTCTACAATCCACACAGAGAATACATGGAGCAGGTGGAGCAGGTAAAAACAGCCCTTACAAATTTTAGCTCTTTAAAGGATCTAATTTTTTAGCTGCTCCACCTGCTCCAACGGTGATTCAAAAGTTTGATGTATATTTTAAGGCTGTCATTCTGAGGTCAGGATGACAGCCTTTATTTATGAAATGATTCAGTTTTCTATCGCTCTTTTAAGCTCGTCTGCCTTGTCGGTCTCCTCCCACTTAACGCCGAGGTCTTCTCTGCCGATATGGCCGTAAGCCGCTACGGGCTGATACTTAGTCTCGGTGAGCCTGAGCTGTCTGATGATAGAGTTCGGGCGGCAGTCAAATACCTTTTCGACCGCCTTGACGATCTGCTCGTCAGAGTATTTTGATGTGCCGAAGGTGTCTACCATAATCGAGACGGGCTTTGCCACGCCGATGGCATACGCAAGCTGAACCTCTGCCTTTTTAGCAAGCCCCGCCGCTACGATATTTTTCGCTATATAGCGCGCGTAGTAAGCCGCGCTGCGGTCAACCTTTGTCGGATCCTTGCCGCTGAAGGCTCCGCCGCCGTGGCGCGAGAATCCGCCGTAGGTGTCTACGATTATCTTTCTTCCGGTGAGTCCGGCGTCGCCTACGGGGCCGCCGATCACGAATCTTCCCGTTGGGTTGACAAAAATCTTTGTGCTGTCGTCAAGCAGGTTTCCGGGGATAACGGGCTTGATTACGTTCTCTATTATATCCTCCCTGATCTGCTCGAGAGTAACATCCTCGTCGTGCTGGGTAGACACTACAACGGTGTCGACCCTGACCGGGTTTTCGCCGTCGTATTCAACAGTTACCTGAGTTTTTCCGTCGGGACGGAGGTATGTTAAGGTGCCGTTTTTCCTGACCTCTGTCAGCCTTTTGGCAAGCTTGTGAGCAAGAGATACGGGGAGCGGCATAAGCTCGGGTGTCTCGTCGACCGCAAAGCCGAACATCATTCCCTGATCGCCCGCGCCGATTTGATTGTCGGCGTCGTTCTCGCCGTCCTTGAGCTCGTAGCTCTCGTTAACGCCCATAGCGATATCGGGCGACTGCTTGTCAAGCGATACGATGATCTCGCAGGTATTGCCGTCAAAGCCGACCTCGGGGTTATCGTAGCCGATTTCCTTTATCACGTTTCTGGCGATAGACTCAACGTCAACGTCGGCTGTAGTCGAGATCTCGCCCATAATATGTACAACGCCTGTGGTAGCCGTGGTCTCGCACGCTACATGGGCGTTTTTGTCCTGTGCCAAAATGCTGTCAAGGATCGCGTCCGATACGCAGTCGCAGACCTTGTCGGGATGTCCCTCTGTTACGGACTCCGATGTAAATAATCTCTTTGCCATTTCTTTCACTCCTGTTTTTGAAATAAAAAAGCACGCCTTGACCGAAAGGCGTGGTGATCTGTTACTCATCTTTCGGTAAACACCGCAGGATTTGGCACCTTGCCGATGCAGGTTGCCGGGCTTCACAGGGCCTGTTCCCTCAGCCGCTCTTGATAAGTTATATTTAACTCTATAAAATATTATAATTCAAACAGAATGAAAAAACAAGTGAAAAATAAAGATTTATAGGCAATAACAGTTTTTGATTGATTAACGTGCCGCAATATGTTAAAATATACGCAACGCGGTCAAAATACATTAATCAAATATTTTGCCGGCGAATGATTTTGAGGTGTAAAAATGATTTATAAATTAAAAAACGAAACGCCCGAGGATATCCCGAACTTTAAGGGCGGAGAAAAATTCTTCCGCGCCGTTATCCGCAACGACGGTATGAATAAGATCATACACGGTACGCTCGTGCCGGGCGCGACTATCGGCGAGCATAAGCACGAGACCGACAGCGAGATCATTTATTTTCTGAGCGGCAGGGGCTATATGCTTTTTGACGGCAAAAAGGAAAGCGTTGAAGCCGGAATTTGCCACTACTGCCCCAAGGGCCACACCCACAGTATGATAAACGACAGCGATGAAGATCTTGTATTTTTCGCGGTAGTCCCCGTTCAATAGACAAAAACAAAGCCCTGACGTTTTGTCAGGGTTTTAATACTTTACAAATTCAATTTCATCGGCGGGCTCACCGCCTGCCGTGCATACCGTGAGCACATAATCGGCAAAGGCGTAAACCTTAAAGCGGTAAGTCTTGCCGTTTTCTTCAAAGAGCTCCCTGCTCACGTCGACGCTTTTCGGCGGACGGTGAAAGCCGTCGCCCATACACTTAAGCAGGGCTTCCTTTTTTGTCCATAGCTCAAAAAACTCTCCCATTTTATCGGGGGAGTTTTTTATTTTGTCCATCTCGTTTTCGCAAAAAACAAGCCTTCCCATTTTTTCAAAGGGAACTATCTTCAGCTTTTCTATATCGCAGCCGACCTGATTCTCCCCCACGGCAAAAGCGACATATTCCCCGCTGTGCGAGAGGTTGAAGCAGACTCCGTTTTTTGCGAGCGGCTTGCCGTTTTCGTCCTCATAGACCTCGGTATCGCCTAAAAAATCCCGCATCAACAAGCCGCCGAGCACACAGCGTTTTTTATCGTCCTCAAATTTATATCTCTCGGACTTTTTTCTGCGCGCGGCGTCTATCATATTTATATGCCCGGGTTTTACGTCTTTGATTTCGGCAATGTAAAGCCTCATATTTTTTACCGTTTTTCTATATAATTAATCAGCGGATCCTTTACCGCTCAGCTTTTTTATGCAGCTGAGGCAAACATACCTGCCGCTGAATTCGGTTATATTGTCGGCACTGT
>JBGULZ010000189.1:0-3318 GCA_045116595.1 Ruminococcus sp.
ATTTGATGTACGATGTTTATCAGCCGGGCTTGATTTGGAGTGTAAGCATCGTCATATCGTCCGATTGCTCTGATCCTTGGGCAAAGCCATTGATTTCCGCAGTTACAGCGTTCAGCAGATTATCTGCACAATCTTTGTTTTTATGCAAAACTTCCTCCAGCTGCGTTTCACCGAATAGCTCGCCGCTTTTGTTCGCCGCTTCCGTTACACCGTCGGTATACATAAACAGGCAGTCGCCGGGTTTCATTTTAACAGTGTATTCGGGGAACTCGACATCTTCAAACGAGCCTGCCATAATACCGTTTTCAGTATCCAGCGCGGTCAGCTTGCCGGATATGATATACGGATAGTTATGACCTGCGTTGGAGTAGGTCAATTCTCCCGATTCCGGATCGTACACGGCGACAAATGCCGTAATAAACATCATATTCGGATTATGCGCCGCAAGGTTGTTATTGAACTCAAACAGCATTTTTGCGGGAGAGTAGCCGAGCTTTGAGTAGTTGTTCAGCAGAGTGATCGCGCGTGACATAAACAGCGCGGCGGTTATACCCTTGCCTGAAACGTCGCCGATCGCGACAAAAACACAGCCGTTATCCAGTATGTGATAATCATACAGATCGCCGCCGACTACCTTTGCAGTCGTCATCGAAGCGCTGATTTTGACCTTCTCGTTTTCAAAGGAGTCCGGTTCCAGCAAGCCCATCTGAATGGTTTGAGCAATGTTCAGCTCGGCTTTTTGGCGGTTCAGCTCGGCAACGTCGTCGATATATTGCTCAAGCTCCTCAGCCATTGTGTTAAAGGAATCCGACATTTCGGCAAGCTCGTCCGTACCCTTGACAGGCAGCTTTTCAAATCCCGCGTCACGGTCTGAGACAAAGCCCTTCATTTTCATACTCGCTTTTTTCAGCGGCTTCGACACCTTGAAATACAGGATGACCGCCGCCGAGACGCCGACAGTCAGCGTGACGATAACCATAATGACCGCAAATTCGCGGAATTTCTTATTAAAATCATTGGTCAGGTTTTCGATAGATATCTCGGCTCTGACCACTGACCGTATTTCCGTTTCGGGGCTTTCGCTTTCGGGGTTTTCGTAGTACAGAACCGGCATATAGCAAACCAGCTTGTCCTCGTCGCCGTTCCTGATATGGGTGGTGATCCCGCTGTCGTCGCCGGCAAAGGCTCTTTTCATTTCATCGGATAAGCCGCCCTCAACGTATTGACCGTTCAAGTCATTTGAAAGCTCACTTTCCTGTCTTTCGGCTTGGTGTGCGCTTATTCCGTGCGCTATATATTTTGCGCTGCCGTTCTTCAAATCAGGCAAAATAAGATACACGACGTCCACGTCATATTGGATACAGGTGTTGGTGAAAATGATCACAGCGTCCTTTTCTTCATCAGAGCCGGCAGAAAGCTTTTCGGGATCAATATAATAGATATGTTCCGCTGCGGCACGGGCTGCGCTTGTTACATTCACTGTCGCGTCATTAACGATAGTATTATATGTGTAGCCGTATAAGGCGACAAACATCACAAGCTCAACTGCGGTGATGATTATAAGCAGCCAAAGCGATACCTTTTTGAATATAGAAGATTTCATACGCGACCCTCCCGATTATCAGTATTATACAATATTCCGAGGCGATTGTCACTATCAATAAAAAATTTGCGCGGATTTAATGACAAATCAAAAAGGCTGTGTTATACTATTAGCAGTAGAAAAACGGAGAATGAACTATGAAGGTTACATCATCAAAAAAAGGCAGCACCTGCACACTGACCGTTGAAGGGAAAATCGACACGGTGTCCGCTCCTGAGTTGGAAGAAGCGGTAAAATCAAATCTTCCGAAATGTGATAAAATGATTTTTGACTTCACCAATGCAGACTATATCGCCTCGGCAGGCTTGCGCGTGCTGGTGTATGCGCAGCGTGAGCTGATGAAGAAGGGCGGCGTCACGGTAACGGGCGTAAACGAAAGCATTAAAAAGATATTTACCGTTACGGGAATGTACAAGATACTGAAAATCAAATAATACTGCGTATTATCAATCAGGGATCTCCGGTGTGAATGGAGATCTTTTTTATTTTTAAGACAATTATACGGTCATCTGTCTAAAAACAGACACTTGACCCGAAAAGCGTCCAAATGTAGACAAACAGCGGCTTTTTTGAAGATTGTATTTGCCTTGGTTCG
Source organism: Ruminococcus sp. (assembly GCA_045116595.1). GTDB lineage: Bacteria > Bacillota > Clostridia > Oscillospirales > Acutalibacteraceae > Ruminococcoides. The sequence continues at coordinate 2,199 of JBGULZ010000189.1, forward strand.
GTGTTATTATATAGCCACAGAAAACAAAACAAAACCAAAGAAAAGGAGATAACACCATGAAAAAGACAAGCAACATCAAAACAAGGATCATAGCAGGCTTATTATCAACCATCACCGCTTTCTCGGTGGGAGCTATCGCAATCAGCTCCGCTTCGGCAGCGGAAACAAATTCTTCCGAATATATTTTGCAGCAGAACAACGCAAACGAGCCCATGAGCTATGCGACGGTAAAAGCCGAGGACTACGGCAAGCAGGCAGGCGTAAACGCTGCAAACGCCGCGTTTGATACGCTCGGACAGGTTTTCCCCGGAGCGAGCATTTTGGTATCGCCGTTCAAAACCCTGTTCAATGCGAACGTCAAAGGCGACGATCCGATCACAGCGGTAAACAACAAGCTCGACAAAATGGATCAGAAGCTTGATGATATCAGCAAAAATCTTAAGTCTCTCAACAACAATATTGACCGCAATATCGCATGGCTCGGCAACAAGACCGAGCTAAGCGAGCTAAAGACAAACTACCGCAATCTCAGCGCAGCGCTCGAGGACTTTGCAAAGGATATTTATTCGATCGAGAGCGATGATGAACTCAACAATCAGCAGAAGATGATGAAGCTGGCGTCACTGAAAAAGGGCGCGGATTTCAGAGACGTTAAGCGTTACTGCACCATCATCAGAGATTATATGGACGGCAGCAACAAATATGTATCTGATTGTATGTTCGATCTGCTCTACAACGACAAGGCTCCCTCATGTATGATAGAGCGTGAAGCCTACAACAAGGCTTTCGGCGCAGCCGAGGATCTGACAAAGCAGTATATGTACGCGGTCTCTCTTATCGCTGAATGTCAGAAAGCAGCCGACGCGGTTTACTTTTTCAAGGAAGCGGACGTCAAGGCGCTCGGAAACGGCATATTCAAATCCGATTACGACAATTTTGACAAGGCAAGAGAGATCTTGGACGCTGACGACGCCGCAAAAATGCTCACAGCGGCAGCCACAGGCGCAGATAACTTCCGGAAGCACAACACCGGCAAATTCATCTTCAAGGGAAGCAAGTCGATTGACAAGGTTTGCGGACGTTTTGAATATGCAGAGCTCTACCAAAACAGAACTTCCAA
>JBGULZ010000190.1:0-3697 GCA_045116595.1 Ruminococcus sp.
CTCTTCAAGCTTAGAAATTCTGCTGTCGTTGCTGTTAAAAGAAAGCTTCTTATACTTTATGACAGTATGAGTTGAAGGAATCGTTTCAATAATAGCTTCTGCTCTTTGCTGGTATTTGCGCAGCAGTTGAATCTGACGGGGCGAATACAGTTCAAATACTTCATATGTATCAGCATTTCCGGGACTGTCTAAATTCAATAATCTATTACATTTCTGTTTTTGCAGACGCGGGTCGGTTTTACCGTATGAGAACAACGCGAAAAACAAACTGCAAAAGCTGTGAAACGCGAACAACTTGTTTTGATACTCCACTTCGGGGTTTTCCATTTGTTCGATCAACTGCTGAAGCCCGGAAAGCAATTTTTTGTTTTCAAAATATGCGGATGATACCCACTTGATGTCATTGTCAATAATATCATTTCTCAGATGAAATAAGCACACTTCATAAAATAACACATTATTATCATTATCGGAGGATTCTATTCGCATCTTTTCTATTAGCTTCTTGAGATACTGTTCATCAAATCTCCCTGCCAAATCCTTTGCGTAATCCTGATAGAAATGATATACATCTTTTGCCCAATCAATTGCCTGCTGCGGAATTTTTTCGTGTTCGAAGATAGCTTGCATGACGCCGAATAGCTTTGTTCGATATATATTTCTTTCCAGCGACAACGCCCTGTACAGCGCCATTAAGATGATTGAGCTGGATTTTTCACGAACGTTGAGTTGCTCCAACAGGGGAATGATCGCGTCAGATGCTTCTGCATTCATTCCTGCGCATTGCATGAGTACGATAACAATTTGTGAAAGCAGATAGCAATCGGATTCCGGCAGATATTTACGATGAATGCATAACAACTCAGAAAGCTTTTCTACCCATCCGTATGTCAGATAGGTGGGAAATCTTTCATGATCGCTGCTTTTCATGATCAAATTGCGGAATCCTGCAGGACGCATTTGTTCCAGTTCCGATTCAGAGAATCGGAATACATCATCACAACGATTCAGGAAGTGTGGCATATAGATGAATGTCAGTTCTGACACATAGTCGCAGCATAGTTTTCTGACAATTGCTTTTCGCCGGGGATTGCTTTGGAAAATATCATCTCTCTGATTTGCCAATTCAAAAAGTGCGGGCAATCCGTATTGCTCCAGCAGCTCACAGTATTCATCGGTGATATCAAACCGACCCACATACAAAAATCCGACATTGAATTCTGTGTTTTCTTTTAGTATCCGAACTTTGTCGGCAGGATATGCTTCCCAGATTTTTGTTTGGATCTCGGCGTTTGGTGCCATAAAATGTTTGAGATTACCAAAGACCGCCATTCTGTTTTCTGCATATTTACAGAATGCCTGTCTGATCGGATGAATCATCTCGTGATGTTCCATCGTTAATAACGCTTCATCCCACCAGCTTTGCGTATCATTATCATAGTATTGATGGATCAACTTATCCAGTGAAACGATCACTCCGATGAACCCATAATGATGAAATACGCGTACCCATTCCAGAACGAATTCTTCTTTGCTTCCGATGCCGGTCAAGAACTGATCGGGAGAAACTTCGGTATAACGCAGAAAAAAAGAGGTTTCGGCGAACAAGGAATCATTCTTTATTTTGGATATTTCGACCATTTATTACTCCCCTGCCTGATGAATAATAATACAAAAACATTAATACAAAAACATTTTATCATATATATATGAAATGTCAACAACTACTTTGCATGCTAATAATCTCTGAATAGGACAGAAGCACCGGAATGTGTTGGCTGTTCTACTTGCCGCTCTGTGCGTTTACTTCAAAGAATAACGGCTAATGGGAACCTCTAACAATTCCCTGCCGCGTATAAGCACGAAATCTTTACGGCATGATCTTGCCAAAACACCTTGATGTACGTCGGTATAACCGCGGCGTTTTGACAAGAATATGCTGTGCATCGGTGCCTATGGGCGGTCATTTGTTTTAGAGGCGCCCTATAATACAGGAGGGAATAAGCAATCAAAAAATCTGACAGATTTTTCAAATCATAAACATATCGATTCTCCTTATAATACTATTGCGGCGACAAATTGCGAGGGCGATCCGCCGCTTGAAATAGATACAACGGTTCCGGCAAAGCGGCGGAAAGCGGTTTTGCAGCAATCGGGAACCGGTAGCGAAAAAGGAGAAAAACCATGTCCAACAGAAATAACAACCAGATCAATGTACCCGAAGCAAAGGAAGCCATGAACCGCTTCAAAATGGAATGCGCCAACGAGGTCGGCGTCAACCTCAAGCAGGGCTACAACGGCGACCTCTCTTCGAGAGAAGCCGGCTCCGTCGGCGGTCAGATGGTCAAGAAAATGATCGAATCCTACGAAAACAGCATGAAGTAAGTTCACTTCAAAAAAACGGTTGTATCAGGGCTTTCCCTGATACAACCGTTTTGTCAATAGGCTTCGATGGCTGACAGAATTTCGTCTTTGGACTGATAGACGGGCGCGTCGGATGCGGAAGAAGTGATTTGATCTTCCATTGCCTGATAGGCGGCTTCATCGGTTTTTTGACCGTCTAACTCACAGGAGGTGTTGTTGGGAGCGGCATAATGACATGCGGAATGCTCCTCGGTGGCTTCGCCGTTTTCAAAGGTGAAGGAATAGTAGAAGGTTCCCATGCTCATAAACATGTAGTAGAAACGGCTTTGGTGCTTGCCGTAGCGGAAGGAGTCGGTGCCGCCGGAGCCGACGGGCAGGGTCTCGACGGTGCCGTTCTTTATCCAGCAAAGGTGCTTGCCTGCGATCTTGGTTGAGCCGCTGATGATCAGCTCGGGAATGCTGTCACCGTCGATCTCAGCCAGCGCATAGGTGGTGCCGCTCAGCGTGGAAAGGCTGTGTTCGTTGATATAGGCTGCGTACAGCGCTTTCCATTCCGTGTTGACCTCGGTCGGAGGTTCGGTGACAGGCTCCGTGGGAGGCTCGGTGCGCTGTTCTGTAGTCGGTTCCTCCGGATCGGAGGTCTCCAAGACGGTATTCTCGGCGGTTGTTAATGCATCAGACGGCGCGAGAGTCGCCGTTTCAGTCGGCGGAGCGTTCTTGTGACGAATGACAAAGGTGTTTTGTGTGCGGTCGATCTCTGTGACGGAGTTGTCGTTCTGGATGCTCTCCTGCTTTTTCTCCGACAGCTCGGCGAGCTGCTGCAGCGCCGTTTGCTGTTCAAGCTTCGGCTCGACAACCATCAGCGTCACGGCTGCGAGCTTGACGGCGTATTCGTCCGAGGTAGGGGAGATCCGGATCATATCCACCTTTTCGGAGTCCTGCGCGGTGTGCAGCCGGATCTGCACATCCTTTTCCTGATAGACGGCGGTCGCTTCGTTAACGATCCATTTCTTTTCGTCGAGCTTGTTCTCGCCGAGGATGCGGTTCATCTCCTCCGTGTATTGCGTACAGTTAAAATCAAAGCTTTTCGGGGCGTCACTTCCTCTGTTCAAAAGCAGCACCATCAGCCAACCCGCTACCCCGAGCGTCACGGCGATCAGGCAAATCAGCGCGATATATAGTGGTTTGTTGCTTTTCTTCTGAGGCGCTTCCGCCTTTGCACCGCAGTATGGGCAAAAGCCTGCGGCATCCTGCATCATGCGGCTGCATTGCGGACATTTTTTCATCATGATTTCCCCCTATCATTGAATGTATTATAAGTATAGTATAACCC
>JBGULZ010000191.1:0-6770 GCA_045116595.1 Ruminococcus sp.
CGCGTCCGCGGAATATATGGGCAAGGTAAGAGCGCTGCTCGAGAATAACGGTATCATCTGGCAGGTCGGCGAGCTCGGCAGAGTAGATCTTGGCGGCGGCGGAACCATCGCCAAATATGTCGCGAATATGAACGTCGACGTTATCGACCTCGGCGTGCCCGTGCTCAGTATGCACGCGCCGTTTGAGATAGTCGCAAAGACCGACGTCTATATGGCGTACCGCGCGTTTTACGAGTATTTTAATGCGTAAAATATAATAAGAAAAGATTGAAAAAAGCTGTCATCCTGAGCTTTAGCAAAGGATGACAGCTATATTTTTTTAATTATATGCAGATGTCCGGAACAGCCAGCTCCGGAGGAATTTAGCTTGGCATAGCCAAATTTAGCTGCGCGTCAGCGCAATTTAGCTCGCCAACGGCGAATTTAGTTTTAATAAGCCTGCAATTCCTCGATCGCCTTTGCCGCGTCTTCCGCTTTGAAAACGGCTGTTCCCGCGACGCAGACGTCTACCCCTGCCTCGGCGCACTGCGCGATAGTAGCCGCGCCAATACCGCCGTCAGCTTCTACCGTCATATCGATTCCTCTGCGCTTGGCTTCTTCCTTGATTGCCCTGACCTTCGGCATCATATCCGCCATAAAGCTCTGACCGCCAAAGCCGGGCTCAACGGTCATAACGAGCACGAGGTCGATTTTGTCGAGGTACTCAAAAACCGATTCCGCGGGGGTTTTGGGCTTGATAACAAGCCCTGCCTTGATGCCGCGCGATTTGATTTTTTCGATCGTCTTGCCGATGTCGGAGTCGCACTCGACGTGGAAGGTGATGATATCCGCGCCCGCGTCGGCAAAATCGTCGATATATTTAAGCGGATCGGTGATCATCAGATGAACGTCAAACGGCTTGTCCGTGTATTTTCTGACGCATTTTATAACCGGCGCGCCAAAGGTGATGTTCGGCACAAAGTGGCCGTCCATAACGTCAAGGTGCATCCAGTCCGCGCCTGCTTTATCCATTCGTTCAAGCTCCTGTCCCATCCTTGAAAAGTCACAGGACAAAAGCGATGGTGCTATTTTCATTTTTATAACCTCCAAACCGCGCTACGGCTTTTGTATCAGCGGAGCGATTATCGCCGCGGCTGCCCAGAACAGCGCGTAAATCAGCACTTCAAGCGAACCCATTACCTCGACTCCCGCGTAGAGCGAAAGGGTAGAGGCGATGAGTATTCCGAGTATCACCGCCGCGAGCTGAATGATTATCGCGAGCGATATGTTGCTCTTTATCCGAACGCTGCCCGATACCGCCCTTGCGAGCGATGACGCCTTGCCGTGGGTGATGAGGTAAGAGCGCGAGGTCTCCTCGGTAACGCCCTGAGCTTCCTTGAGCACATTGCCCAAGCCTGTCGGCAGCACCTTGATGCTGCGGTAGAACAGGTTATACAGCTTTGCGATAAGGTCGTCGGTGATGTTGTAGTCGGTCGTCCTGATAAGGAAGCTTATGCCGTTTGCCTCGGCTCTCTGCATTTCTGTTTTGAGCTCGGGGTCGGCGTGGTATTTTGTAACTATCATTGCAACCAGCCTGCCCGCGCGTGACAAATAGGTTATCTGGCTGCCCTTAGAGGTGAATTTTTCCTCGTATTCGGGGATAGGGGTGTCGACCCTGTATTTTCCCATAAGATTGCGCGAGCCGACAAGAATTCGCTCGCCGTTTATCCAGCCTACAAGTCCGAGCTCGTCCTCGTAAAGAACGCTCTCTACCTCGGGGAGCTTTTCTTTTGTCTCGTTTATGACCGAGTCAAAGGCGTTCGCGAGCGGGTTCTGCGCCTCTTTAAGAATGGCGATACCGCACAGCAGCGACTCGTCAACATTGTAGTCCTCAAAGCTCTTTATCCCCTCAAGGTCGATAGATTCGGCGGGGAAGAGCTCGTTTGCGTCCATCATAATAGCCGTGCTGTCGCAGAACTGTTTGATAGACGGATAGCCCGCGAGCATTGCGCCGTAGCCTGTAAGGTTTTTACAGAGCAGCTTAACAGGCAGATTGACCGCAAGCAGTGTAGAAACGGGGATGGCGAGCGCGGTGATCAGCGAAAGTGTATTGACCGCGTCCGAGAATGAAAGCTTTACTACGCCGTAAAGCAGGGCGATTATTATCGCCGCGAGCGATGTTATCGGCGCGAGCTTTGAGGCGAGATCCTCGCTGGGATCGGGCGCGTATGAGATCTTCAAAAAGTTCGAGGGGAACTCGGTTTTGTGCTGATACGCGATAAGAGTTTTGTCCGAAGGGGTGCCGCTGAGCATTTTGTTGGCGACCGCTTCGTTATTGTAAATTTTGGCGGCGTATCTTTGCCCCTTGGCAACGGTAAAGCGGAAGTTGTCCTTTACCCTGAGCACCATAATGAGCTTGCCGAGGTTGTTAGCGAACAGCGCCGCGAATACGATCACCACATAGTAGTTGACGTTGAATTTCGTCATATCACCGAGGCAGAAGAACGATACTATCGTCTGGATGACCGCGCTGATACACGCAGCCGAGACGGCGGTGTCGGAGTTGCCCTTAAAGCGCACGAGCGGAGTCAGTCCGTTCATCAGCGCGATGCGGTTCGCAAAGATAGAAACTCCCAAAAGCAGGAAGTTGAATACCGCGTAAGCTGCGGGGGCGAAAGAGATCGCTCCGATGATCGCGTCGGGGATGACCCTTGTCAAAACGGTCAAAATGATCGAAACGAATAAGATGATGCCCGAGACAAGGCAGCGCGTAAACAGTTTTTTGATGTTGTAGTTGAGCTCGTACTTGATGCTTTTTTCGTCGTCCTCGCCGGTGTAGTCCTCGATCGGGGCTGCTTTTTCCTGAACTACGTCAACATCGTCGGACTCGTCCTTTGAGAAGAAGCCCACAACTGCCGAGAGCACCTTTTCCTGCGCGGAACGGTCGTCCTCAGGCTTGTCGTCATCGTCCTCTACCGGCTTTGGCTCGGGTCGTATCACATGAGCGATCACCGAGGGATTTTTTGAGCGGACATATTCGCTGTACTCGCGCTCTACGACCTCGGAGAACCTTCCCGCCTTGATGTTTAGCGTGTTCTTGGGCTCCTCGGGGCGGTACACGGGGACCTTTGATACTACCTTTTTGGGCGGCTTGCCGTCAGAGGTGTTTTTGATTTTGAACAGATCCTCGTACTTGCTTTTTTGCTCGGCTTCCTTTTGCTCCTGAGCTTTTTTGTAGTCCTCGCCGTCAACGTCGATGTCGATGGTGTCAAAGCTCTCGATATCGTTGCTCTCGCGGAAGGTGTCCACCTCGCCCAAGACCTCGCCCGAGAACTGCGTGTCCTCGTCATACTCGGGCTTTAGGGTGATGATTTTTTCTTCCTCCGCTTTCTTTTCGGCTTCCTCGGCTGCTTTTTTGGCGGCTTCTTCGGCTTCTTTTTCAAGCTGCTCGGGGGTTTTGATATCCTCCTTGCTGCCGTCCATTATCAGCTCTGTCTGCATTGTCGCCGCGGTTTTGTCGCCCACGATGGCGTTGCTGTCATCGGGCTTTCCCTTGTCAAGGTCAAGCGGATTGTCGTTTTTGAGCCGCGGCTTTTTATCTGCGTTGCTGAAAATATCGTCCATCTTCGGCTTTGCGCGATATTTATCCGCGATTTTTTTCATCTGCTCGTCGTCGGCAAGCTGATGCGTTTCGTCAAGTATGCTCTGGATTTCAAGCTCCTTGAGCAGGTCGTTTTTCTTTTCCTGCTCTTTGTTGAGGTCAGACAAAACTTTCACATCCTTTTTGTTTATTGCGTTAGCGCGCCCGCGGTTTTACCTTCCCTTTGCCGCGTGGTACATCAAAATTCCCGCGGCTACCGAGGCGTTGAGCGAGTTGATCCTGCCCTTCATCGGAAGCGACACTATCACATCGCATTTTTGGCGGACAAGGCGTGACATCCCCTTGCCCTCGTTGCCTATTACAATGGCGCAAGCGCCTGATAAATCGGTTTTTGTGTAGTCCTCGCCGTTCATATCGGCTCCGTAGACCCAAACTCCGCGCTGCTTTAGCTCGTCAAGCAGGTTCGCTATGTTTGTGACCCTCGCGACGCGCATATACTCAACAGCGCCTGCGGAGGCTTTTCCCACAACATAGCTGAGTCCCGCGCTGCGGCGCTTGGGGACGATCACTCCGTGTACTCCCGCGCACTCCGCTGTTCTGATTATCGCGCCGAGGTTATGCGGATCCTCGATCTCATCGAGCACTACGATGAACGGAGGCTCATTACGCTCTGCGGCGTATTCAAAAATATCGTCGACCGTGCAGTAATCCTTTACGGCGGCAAACGCCGCGATACCCTGATGGTTCGAGGAGCCCGTGAGGTAGTCGAGCTTTGCGCGGTCAACCTCTTTGACCGGGATCTGCCTGTCCTTTGCTTTTGCGAGTATTCCCACGACCGCTCCGCTTTTTTCGCCGCGGGCGATCAGGATCTTGTCGATCGGTCTGCCCGAGCGGATAGCTTCGCTTACCGGATTCCTGCCGGAAATAATATCAGATCTTACTTCGCTGTTATTATCCTTCATATTCTTATTCACCTAAAATCTATATTCCATACTATTATAGCACAAGTTTTCGGATTTTAACAGACCTTTGTACAAATTATTTATGAAATATAGTATATCGCGTCGAGCTCAGCCGCGCCGAGGTCAAAATGAGCCGGTATTATCCCGTAAATACCCGTCTGTGGGTCGAGGAAAATTATGTTTTTCGGCGGGAACGGCGTGAAGCTGAAATATAACGCCCAAAATAAAAACAGCAGAAATACCGACACGGGGAACAGGGCGGAGAGGTCGAATTTAGAATTGCAGAGTAAAAATGAAAGAGCAAAAGCCGCGGTAACGCAAATCACGGCGGCGAAGAAACAAGGCTTGTCATAACCGTATATCAGCCTTGATCCGGTGTAGGCGATACCCAAAAAGAACAGCGATATGGTTTTCGCGACGGTGAAGGAGTGCATATGCACAGAGAGGCTAAGAAGCTCGATCATCCCCCAGATAAGGTAAGGAAAAAGCAAGGTTTTGCAGGATTCCCAAATGCTTTGGTTGACGCTGCCGAACATCATCCCCACAAGGCTGCCGCCGCATAAATCGTTGAGTTTTGACATAAAAATAGAGCTCAACAACACAAAAATCATACCTGAGATCTCCATAATTATCATAGCTTTTGAGCGTTTGTTCAAAGATTCGACACCCCGTTACAATTATTACAATAATGTATTATTTTTAAGCGGAATTAAAAGCGGTCAAATAAAATTCTTTGCCCGAAAATATACAACTTGTATATTTCTTTATTTTCAAATAAATGTTGAAAACTATGTTGAAAGTGTTAAATCTGAGCAAAATACACCGCCTAAATATCCCGAATACTACGCTGATAAAACCCATATATAGTGTTTTTAATGTTTTCCACATAGATTTCAACATAAAAAAGAGGTCAATAATCAAATACAAATAGTAATAATTACTTGTCAATGACAATTTTAAAGTTTATTTATTACAAAATCTAACGATGAGCAAGAAATCATCACAATTACCGATAAAAAAACAGGTTCACCGTGATTACGCTCATTACCGCGGCGGTCAGGTCGGCGGCTACGGCGGCAAAAAGCGTGTGGCGGATATTTTTAATCCGCACGCACCCGTAATACATCGTCGTTGCGTAAAAGGTCGTCTCGCTTGAGCCCGCCAAAACGCTTGCGACCCTGCCGGCAAAGCTGTCGGACCCGTTCGTATCAAATACCTGGACAAGCAGCGCGGTCGACCCGCTTCCCGACACGGGACGAAGCATAGCCATCGGCACAAGCTCGCTAGGAAAACCGAGAAAGTCCGCGACAGGCTTTACCGCGGAGCAGATAACATCCACGGCTCCGCTTGTTTTTAGCAGACTTACGGCGAAAACAAGCCCCAAAATCGACGGGGCGATGGTGTACAAGGTCGCAAAGCCCTCTTTAGCTCCCTCGATAAATTCGTCAAAAACCGCGACCCGCTTGATTATTCCGAAGATTATTATAAGTGCCGCGAATACGGGCATTACCAATTCCAAAAAATCACCTTATCCTGTGCCTGCTCAGTTTATTCCCAAAGCAGGCGATGATCAGCGCGACTGCAAGCGCGCAGCCCGAGCTTATCCACACGGGCGCGATTATCTCAAACGGTGCGGTGCTGCCGTAGCTCTGCCGTAAGGTCGCGAGCATAGTCGGCAAAAGCTGCATTGAAGCGGTGTTCATCACGACAAAGATAACCATTTCATCGCTTGCGGTCGAGCCGTGATCATTCAGCTTTTGAAGCTCGCCCATCGCCCTTAGCCCGAGCGGAGTCGCGGTGTTGCCGAGCCCGAGCAGATTCGCCGTAAGGTTCATCGTAATGCACTTGAACGCCTCACCGTTTTTATCGAGCCGCGGGAACAAAGGGTCCAGCAGGGGAGAGAACAGCTTGGCAAAAATTTCGGTCAAGCCGCTTTTTGAAGCTATCCGCATTATCCCCGACCAAAGGCAGATGACTCCGGCGAGGGTGATTATCAGATCTATCGCCGACGCGGCGCTGTCGATGAACGCTGACGACAGATCATTGCTGTTGCCGAGGATTATCGAGCAAATAACGCTTAATACGACAATAAAGCTCCAAACGTAGTTTAACATAGCCACCTCAATGTGCAAAATATGTAAAATATAGGCAAATGCGATAAAATTATAGAAACTTTTCATATATAATTGACAAATATGCAGAACAATGTTATTATATATATAAATCAG
>JBGULZ010000192.1:0-6152 GCA_045116595.1 Ruminococcus sp.
TACCAAAAGTCAATGAATACATCTTGCCGTTTTAGAATATAAATATGTGAGGAGGCGATGGTATGGAATGCAGATTTTCCGACCTCAGACGTAAGGAAGTCATAAGTGAAGTGAATGGTGTGAAAATTGGCTATATTGATGACCTCATATTGGATAAAAATAGTGCAAAAGTTGTAGCAATTGTAATATTTGACCGAAATTTCTTATTTGGAATATTCGGAAAACGCGAAGATTATATAATTCCGTGGGAGAAAATTAGGCTGATCGGGGAAGATGCCATCATAATTTCGTGCGTAACGCCGAAACCTCGAAAAAAGCCCAAAAAACGGCTGTTTTTCAGGGAAAATTGAAAATTTTTTACTTTCTAACGATTCGGCAGAATATACATCAAACAGCCGTCGGATTTGTACAAGGTGCACAAGTTATTATTTCTTAAAGCAATTAAAAATTGAGTTGTTACAAAAGGGTGACAAAGGTTACAAGCAATTTTAGGCAAGTCGACTTGCAATTTGACAAATTATGTGTTTTAATACACTTGAAATTGTGTGTTTGATAAAATTTATACGAACTAAAGACGTTGCGTGAATCAAGCGGCACATCGCGTATCTAATATATACGCGTGTGTGGTTTGCGCACCAACCAAAGGGAGGACAAATTTTTGAGAACTTCAAACCTTAAACACTACGGAAAAGACGACAAGGCGGTTAAGGCTGCTAAACCGGTAAAGATCAAGAAGAGCGTAAAGATCGCTTCTTTGGTTTCGACCGTTGTGATCGCCGCTGCGATCCTTATCATCCCCACAACTACCTTGGCACCCAATGTTGACGCTCACGAGGACAGCAAGGCTGCTTCGATGTCAGTTGGCGGCGCAGATCAGTTTGACGCCGTTATCACAAACAACTGCAAAGAGGTAACTTTACCCCCCGCAACAGAGCCTCAGACAACCGTAGAACCCACAACCGCAAAACCCGAGGAGACCTCTAAGGAAGAAAAAGAGGAAAAGAAGGTTAAAGAAACCGAGGCCGCAACCGAGCCTAAGGAAGAAAAGAAATCCGAAAAGGTTGATGAGACAAGCAAGTCTTCAGAGAATGAGACTTCTGAGACATCACAGAACTCATCAGGCTTTGCTGCAGGCGGATTAGAGCTTTCTTCATACGACAGAGCAAAGGTTGAGAGACTCGTAATGGGCGAGGCAGGCTCTACAGGATATCAGGGCTGCGCACTTGTTGCACAGTGCATCCGTGACGCTATGGTACGCTCTAACACAACCTCTATTGACCAGATCATTTCTGATTACGGATATTACGGTTCAACCGCCGGCGAGCCCAACTCAGCTGCAAAGGAAGCTGTTTCTTTCATTTTTGATCAGGGCGGTTCCGCTGTTGGCCACAGGATCATCGTATTCTATATCGGACAGAGTGACTGGCACGAAACTCAGACATTCGTTACCGAGTTTGCGGGTATGAGATTCTTCGATCTCAACGAGTAATTAAAATGAAAATTTAATTAACTTAAAGAAGTCAAGTGTTTTGCAAAAAGCACTTGATTTTTTTATTATTTATGGTATAATATATAAGCATTTCGCACGCTGACGCCGTCGGCAAGGTGGCTGCGCTTTTTTTGTGCAGCTAAATATCCCGGCAAAATCAAAGGCGCAGCGGAGGTTTTAACCTAAGGAGGAAATAAAAAATGGCAGTAGTTTCTATGAAACAACTCCTGGAGGCCGGCGTACACTTCGGTCACCAGACAAGAAGATGGAACCCTAAAATGGCGGAGTACATCTTCACAGAACGTAACGGTATCTACATCATCGACCTTCAGAAGAGCGTTAAAAAGCTCGAGGAAGCTTACAACTTTGTTCGTGAGATCTCCGCAGAAGGCAAGAACTTACTCTTTGTAGGTACAAAAAAGCAGGCTCAGGATTCCGTTAAGGAAGAGGCTGAGCGTGCAGGCGCTTTCTATGTAAACGCAAGATGGCTGGGCGGTATGCTCACAAACTTCTCAACTATCCGCAGAAGGATCGCACGTCTTAAGCAGCTCCGCGCTATGCAGGAGGACGGCACATTCGATCTTCTTCCCAAAAAGGAAGTTATCAAGCTCAACCTTGAGATCGACAAGCTCGAGAAGTTCATGGGCGGTATCAAGGATATGACAGAGATGCCCGGCGCACTCTTCATCGTTGATCCCAGAAAAGAAAGAATCGCTGTTCAGGAAGCTAAGAAGCTCAACATCCCGATCGTTGCTATCGTTGATACAAACTGTGATCCCGACGAGATCGACTACGTTATCCCCGGAAACGATGACGCTATCCGCGCTGTAAAGCTTATCGCAGGCGCTATGGCTAACGCTGTTATCGAGGGTAAAGAGGGACAGATGGGCGCAGCAGCTCAGGAAGAGCCCGAAGAAGAAGCTCCCGTTGAAGAGTAATCAAAATTAATATATCTATTTGAAAGGATGTTTTTATAATGGCAGCATTTACAGCTCAGGATGTAAAAGCACTTAGAGAAAAAACAGGCTGCGGTATGATGGACTGCAAAAAGGCTCTTGTTCAGGCTGAGGGCGATATGGACAAGGCTGTTGACTTCCTCAGAGAGCAGGGTCTTGCAAAGCAGGCTAAAAAGGCAAGCAGAGTTGCAGCCGAGGGCGTTGCTTACGCCACAACAACAGACGACCTCAAGGTAGGCGTTGTTATTGAAGTTAACGCAGAGACAGACTTTGTCGCAAAGAACGATTCATTTATTGAATTTGTAAAGGCTTGCGCCGATACAGTTATCGCGGAGAATCCCGCTGACGTTGACGCTCTCCTCGCTCTCAAGGCTGTTGGTTCAGACCAGACAGTTGCAGAGATGCTCCAGGAGAAGGTCCTCACGATCGGCGAGAACATCCAGATCCGCCGTTTTGAGCGTCTTGAGGGCGCTTGCGTAGCTTATGTTCACGCAGGCGGCAAAATCGGCGTTCTCGTAAACTTTGACACAGACGTTGCCGATAAGCCCGAGTTTGTTGCTTACGGCAAGGATATCGCTATGCAGATCGCGGCTCTCAACACTCAGTACCTCACAAAGAACGATGTTCCCGCAGAGGTTATTGAGCACGAGAAGGAAGTTATGCGTCAGCAGGTCATCAACGAGGGTAAGCCCGAGGCTATCGCCGACAAGATCGTAATGGGCAAGATCAACAAGTACTACAAGGAGAACTGCCTTGTTGACCAGGAGTTCGTTAAGGATAACAAGCTTACAGTCGCTAAGTACACACAGAACACAGCCAAGGAGCTCGGCGGCAAGATCGAGATCAAGAAGTTCGTTCGCTTTGAAAAGGGCGAGGGAATCGAGAAGAGACAGGACGATTTCGCTGCAGAAGTTGCTTCAATGGTAAAATAATCAAATCTAAGTTTTTGTGCGATAAAGCCGTTTGGTTTTATCGCACTTTTTTTGTTATGATTTTGTTGCAGTTGGTTTGTTAAAATAACTATCGGCAAAGCAAAATTTCCGATTTACGTATTATTTAGTTATTTTTAACGAAAAATAACGTGACATTCAACAAGATATGTAGTATAATTAAATGGAATGAACAAATCAACAAACAGAAAGGAAAATCAAAGTGAACGACATTATCAGCAGAATCAGACAAAATGTAGAATCATATCCCGATTTAACAATAATTGTGGATCAGGGCGAGAACAATTATTTCACATACGGAGCTTTTGACATGTATGCACGCAAGATTGCGGCTAAGCTAAGCAAAATGGGCGTAAAAAGCCGTGATTTTGTCACGATCGAGCTTCCGCGCAACAAGGAATATATTGCCGCTATGTACGCTGTTTGGATGGTAGGCGCTGCGTTTGCACCGTTATCGCCCGCATATCCCGAGGAGCGTTTGGAATATATCCGCGGCAACTGCGGCGCTAAGGCTGTAATTAATGAAAAGTTTTTGCGCGGAATCGAGAACGAAACCCCGTATGAGGATTTTACAATACCGAATCCGGAAGATCCCTCGTTGTTGATATATACCTCGGGTTCAACAGGCAAGCCCAAGGGTGTGCTCCACTCGCACGCGAGCATTAACGACTCTGTTATGCGTTATGTTGAATTTTCGGATACTCCCGAGGGCGCACATTCCGCTTTAGGCGCGCCGTTCACCTTTGTTGCCTCTGTTCAGGGTGTATTCGCTCCGCTTTGCTCCAGGATAGTCGCGTATCTTATGCCCTTTGAAGCAATGCGCGATCCTGTATTGCTTGCTGATTATATAGAGGAAAATCAAATCCACCGTACATTTATCAGCCCTAAAATGCTCAAGGTGTTTAAGCAAAAGGGAAATTGTTTGCGCACTGTTTTGACCGGCAGCGAGCGTGTTTCCAACATTAGCAGTGATGAATTTGAAATTTATGTTATGTACGGACAGACCGAGTCCGCAAGCGCAGTTCTTTCGTTTAAGATAGACAAGCCTTATGAAAACACACCGATCGGTAAGCCTATCGGCAGCATCCGCACGCATATTCTTGACGAAAACGGGGAAGAGGCGGACGAAGGCGAGCTCTGCGTTGCCGGTATCTTTGCCGACGGATATGTCGGCTTGCCCGAGCAAACCGCCAAGACCTTTGTTGATAACCCCTTTAAGGAGCAGGACGGATTTGAAAAGCTGCTCAAGACAGGCGATATCGTTAAAATGAGCGAGGATGGCAACATTATTTTCCTCAACCGCAAGGACTGGATGGTAAAAATCAACGGTCAGCGCGTTGAGCCGGGTGAGATCGAAGCTATAATCAAGCAGACAGAGGGCATTCACGACGCGGCTCTTAAGGATTTTAAAAACCAGTACGGTCAGGTTTATCTTGTTGCTTATTATGTTGAAGATTCTCCGGTCGATGCTGATGAAATAAAAGAATCTATCTCGCAGAAGCTTCCGCCGTATATGATCCCCGCGTTCTTTGTAAAGCTCGACAAGCTGCCTGTTAACCAAAACGGCAAGCTCGACAGAAACGCTCTTGAAGCTCCCGAGGCTGGCAGCTTTAAAAATGATTATATCGCGCCTGAAACCGATATGCAAAAGATGCTATGCTCGGCGTTTGAGGAAGTCCTCGGCGTAGAGAATGTCGGCGTTGATGATGATTTCTTCGCTCTCGGCGGCGATTCCATCAAGTGCGCGATGGTATCGGAAAAATGCGGCGTTTATAAGATCACCACTGCCGATATTTTCTCCGGCAAGACTCCGAGGATGATCGAGCGCCTGCTCATTCAAAAGGCAAGCAGAAAAGAGCGCGTTAAGAAGGAGAAAAAGGCGAGAGTATATCCGCTGACCCCCTCCGAGCGCGGTATGTACCTTGAGCAAAAGCTCAACGAGACCTCGACGGTTTATAATCTCAATATCGCCGCAGTTATTAAGGGTTCTGATTTAGAGACCATCAAAAAATCTCTTAACGCAGTATTTAAGGCTCACGAGGCGTTCACCTCGTATTATGGTGAAGATAACGGTTTGCCGGTTCGCGTTTTATCCGACAAAATTCCGGAAATCGTTGAAAAAACCGCTTCTTCACGCGAGGAAGTTATAAAGATCATCGACGATTACGCCGAGCCGTTTAATTTGAATACCGCTATTCCTGTTCGTCCGATCCTTTATTCGGTTGCCGACGGCAGCGTTATCCTCCATTTGGCTATCCATCACATAGCATTTGACGGCGGCTCCGCAAAGACCTTTGTGCAGGAGCTTATCGACGGATTGAACGGCAAAGAGGTCACTGCCTCCGAAATCGACCTGTCGGATCTGTATGACGACAGCCTTAACGCGAAGTATGAGAGCGGTATGGCTTTCTACCGCGAGCTCTTCGCAGACGGAGTTCCTGTCAATGAGATGCCCGTAAAGGGTAAACGACCCAAGGTGCATCCGCTTTCCGACAAGGAGATCACCTTTGACTATAATAATGACGAAATCAAAAAAATAGATAAAACCGCGCGCTTTTTCAGCGTTACCGAGTTTGAGCTGATATTCTCAGCAGTCTCGATGGTTCTGGGCAAATATACCGCTTCCGAGGATGTTGTGCTCGGGATCCCGACAAATATGCGTCCGACAGACGCTGACGGTGTTATCGGTATGTTTGTAAATACCGCTCCCGTTCGAGTTAAGCCACAGAGGACAGCTGCGCTCAGCGACTATTTGCA
>JBGULZ010000193.1:0-4598 GCA_045116595.1 Ruminococcus sp.
AAAACGCTCATTGCGTTAGTGCTGACTCTGGCAGTTATCGCGCTCGTTCCTATGAATACCGTCGGTGCGGCAGAAAATAACGGAAAATATGTTTCCGAGGTTTACGTCGCCTACGGCAAAAACGCCGACGAAGCGAAAAAAACGCTCGAAAACAAAGGCTTTACCCCGGTGGAAAACAACCTTAACGACGGCGGAAAAACCTACGTAATGATGGGTTATAAAACCACCGGCGATATCCGCGAATCCATCACCGACCTCGCCGTGATGAATATGCACGGCGGCTACAGCGTTGAGGAATACAAAACCTTTTTGAAAACGCAAAAAAATGAGATCGCGGAATTCCTCAATGAGTTTATGTCCGTAATAAAGGAGTACCGCGCAAACCTAAAAGCCCGCAAAACAAAGGCGGCAGTGGTTCACGATCTGCTCAACAATTACACTGATGATGATTCCGGTATGAAGATGGGCGATCTGCTCAACTCAACGACCTTGCAGGATAAGGTAGGAATAAACGAGAGCATAGAAGCAAAGAATCCGGAAAAGCTCCCCAACCTTATAACCATCCTTATGCAGGGCAACGCGCAGGTCGTCAAGTCAACGGAAGTCCTGCTATCTATGGCGGCGGATACCGCGGACAACACTTGGATAGACCGCTTTGCCGCAACGGATTACGACGCTCTGCTCGACAATGTAGAAAAAGAACGTCCCGACCTCAATACCGAAAGCAAGCGCAGGCAGTACCTCGATAACGTCTACGGTGACGCCGCGGCTGAGCTCGGAAAGGCTTCGGCGGCGCTGCGCGATAAGCTCAAGGATCACGCGGAAACGAAGCTTTCTCTTGAGAATGTGACAGAGGAAAAGCTCAAGGAGAACTTCGGCGACGCCAAAAAAGATCAAAAAGCTGTTCTGCAAACACAGGAATGGCTCGATATAGCGTCTATATATGAAAATCTGAATAACTACGAAGGCGGAAGGTTCAAAAAGGGCGAGCTGCTCGAATTCTTCCTCGAGGAGAACGAACCCGATGATGAAGAGATTTATTATCCGATGGCGGCGGCTCTCTCGGACGGACAAAGATACGGAATGCCGTTTGTCGGCTTTGATCAGCTGCTCCATTACGCGTTTGCTGATGATGAAGCTTGGAAGCAGGCAGCTCAGTCAAATCAGACGGAAATCGACGGCTTTACCGATGTTTCTGTATACGCCAATATCGACAGGGGAGTATATTCAGACGACGGCTCTGTCGCTCTAACCGATAAGGCGCAAAGGGAAAAAGCCGTTGGCGCTATCGGAACAGACGGCAACCTGAAATCTCAGGATGACGCAATGACAGCTATCGTAAAGATAAGCTGGGCGGCGACCGTTTTCGCGGGAATCGCGTCGGCGGTTTCATTTGGCGCCAGATATAAGCTCATAAGGGACTACGCGTACGGGGGAAAAGAATTTGGTTGGATCCAAGAGAACTTGGATGAGATCTTCAAGATGACTGACGCCGAACTGGACGAGCTTGCGCAAATACCTATGTTTCAGCAGAACGTCGATCAAATTTACAAAGCACGTTTAGCGATATCTATCTCAAAGATACTGGCTGTTACTACCGCGTTTCTCGCTGTTGCGTCAGCGGTTTTGACGATCATCGACCTGCTCCGCGACAGCAGTATAGAACAGCTCCCGATCCCCAAATATATGGTGGATAACTACACCGACGCCGACGGCGGCAGCTATCAGCTCAACTACAAGGCTGTCGAGTGCAACCGCGAGGAATACTTCGGCGCGGATTATAAAAAGCAAAAGGGCAGCAGCGCTGACCTTCTTGCCGACGAGGGAAAGCAGTGGCTCACACTGTATGCCTCAAAAAATTCAAAGGCGGGCAACGGCAGACCTCTTGTCCCGTACTTTGCGGTCCAAAAGATGAGCAACGCCCCGAGCGGCTTTGACACCAATATACATCTGTTCGGCGAAAAGGGCGCGGTGAATATAGTCGGAAACGCGTTCAAATTATATTCTGCGGGGAGCGTTCTCTGGCAGAGCGTCACAGGCAATTACTCGGTATATGTATTTTGTATGCGCAGTGACGACGATGTAAAGACCTACGACGGATCAGCGGGAAATATGACTGCTTCAAGCTTCAACAGCGGAATGATCGCTGTTTTCGGCTTCGGAGGACTTATCCTCGGCGGAGCGCTCGGCGCGGTCATAGCCGTATTGATAAACAAAAAGAAAAAGGAGACGGAATAATGAAAGTATTAAGAAGTATAAAAATATTTGTAGCGCTTATACTGACGCTGACTTGTATCGCGGTAGCGCCGATCCAAACAGTCGCGGCGGCGGATGAAGGTAATTATGTATCAGAGGTCTACGTCGCCTACGGCAAGAACGTTGACGAAGCTAAAAAGACTCTCGAGGATAAAGGCTTTACGCCTGTTGACGGCAACCTCAACGACGGCGGAAAAACCTACGCTATGCTGGGTTACAAGACCACAAGCGATCCCCAAAAGGCGATAACCGATCTCTCGGTTATGAATATGAACGGCGGCTACAGCGCGACCGATTATAAACACCTTCTTACACAGCAAAAAACAAACATCGCAAACTTCCTGAATGAATTTATGCCGGCTATAAAGGAATACCGCGCTAACCTCAAGGCAGGCAAGACAAGGGCGGTATTCGTTCGCGATATGCTCAATAAATACACAGAAGACGACAGCGGCAAAAAGCTCGGAGATTTACTGAATTCAGAGACGCTTCAGGACAAGCTCGGCGTAACCGAGAGCGTCAATGCCGAGAATCCCGATAAGCTGCCCGACCTTATCACTCTGCTTATGCAGGGCAACACCGCTGTGCTCAACTCTGTAGAAAAGCTGCTCGCGGTCTCTGCCGACAGCAGCAACGGCACCTTCCTTGACCGCTTTGCTTCAAAAAGCTATGACGATCTGCTCGACGAGCTCGAGAAAAACCGTCCGGAGCTCAATACCGAGACCAAAAGAAAGCAGCAGCTCGACAATGAGTATGAGGATATAGTTCTCGGCTTTACCGAAGCAGTGGCAAATCTGAGAAAAGATCTTGTTGCGTATGAAAACGGAAAGCTCAAGCTCGATACCGCCTCGGAAGAGGAGTTAAAAAAAGAGTTTGCCTCTGCCAATATGGATGAAGACGCAGCTAAGCTCGAAACTCAAATGAATATTAACAAATTTGCCGAGACAGGCTCTCTTTATATTGCGCTGAAGGAATATGAGGGCGGAAGATTCAAAAAAGGCGAACTGCTTGACTTCTTCAAGAGCGACGAAATCGACGCCGAGGAGCTTTATCCTATGGCAGCGGCGCTATCCGACGGTCAAAAAGCCGGACTTAGCTTCGTCTCGCTTCCCGAGCTTATCCGCTATTCGCTCCTCGACGATGAAGCTTGGAAAAAGGAGCTCGATCACTCAAAATCGAAGCTCTCGGAGATGGAAGGTATGTCGGTATATGACGGCGTTGACCGTAATGTGTTCAAGGATGACGGCTCAGTCGCGCTGACAGACGCGGCTAAGCGTACCGAAAACCTTAAAAGCCTTGAAGAAAAAGAAGAATCCAAGTGGTCTGCAATGGCAACCGCGTCGGTTATCTCATGGGCGTGTACGGCTGTATCGCTCGCGTCGTTCGTCGGTTTTTCAAAGCTTGCCGCGTATTTTGATGAGTCAAAGGGTTTTCCGCATTTTGTAAGGACAGAGAAGATCCCCTTGCCTGAGAGTGAATGGAAGTACATCAGACTCAGCCATGGAGAAGAGTCAATCGAGATGGTAAAGAAATATGAATTTAAAACCATAGTTACTGAGGATCCCGGCGCTGTTTACACAAAGTATATCGCTAATTTCTTCAAGTTCGCGACTATAGTACTCGCTGTAGCTTCTGCCGTAATGACGGTGATTGCTCTGCTCAAGACCGATGACACAGAACAGCTTCCGATCCCCGAATATATAGTAGATAACAAATCAAACGGATCCGAACCCGATCTCGTGAACTACAAGGCGGTTCAGTGTAACCGCGAGGAATACTTCGGCAAGGATTACAAAAAGCAAAAGGGCAGCTGCGCCGACCTTCTTTGCGACGAGGGCAAGCAGTGGCTTGTGCTTTACGCGACAACAGACAAAGCAAGCGGAAATCCCGTAACGACCGAAATCGTTGTACAAAAAAGCAAGGACGCGCCTCAGGGATTTGAAAACGAAGTATCGATCATCGGCGAGCTCGGCGCAGTGAACCTCGCAAGCAAGGCATTCAGAGATTATTCTGCGCTCAGCCAGATTTGGCAGAATGTCACAAGCGATTACAGCACATATGTGTTCTATAAAACAGACAATACAGTTCTTCCGGCAGGCGAGCCCGCGGAAGACGGAAATACAGCAAAGAACGCTAAGGTTCAGACCGCTGACGGCGGTACAGCTCAGCCCTTCAATCCCGTTACGGCAGTGGCGTTCGGCTGCATAGGCTTGGTACTCGGAGCAGCTGTCACAGCGGTAGTTGCGGTATTGATTACCAAAAACAAAAAGAAAAAGGAGACGGCACAATGAGGATCTTAAAAAGCATAAGAGTTATCGCGGCGCTTATATTAACGCTGACAA
>JBGULZ010000194.1:0-5587 GCA_045116595.1 Ruminococcus sp.
TCGCCATTGCACTCGTCGCAGGGGATCTCAGTCATATAGGTGCGGATCTCGTCCTTTATCCAGTTGCTCGATGTCTCGCGGTAACGCCTGTCGAGGTTGTTGATTATGCCCTCGAACGGCTGCTTGTAGGTTCCGCTGCCGTAGGCTGATTTGCGCTCGATAGTAAGCTCCTCGCCGCCGGTGCCGTAGAGGATCTTGTCGAGCTTTTCGTCGGGGATCTCCCTGACGGGCTTATCAAGGCTGAACTTGTATCTGCGCGCCAGAGCCTCCATATACATAGCCGCGATCGAGCTGCCCTCCATCGCCCAGCCGCTGCCCTTTATTGCGCCCTCGCGAATGCTTTTATTCCTGTCGGGAATTATTCTGTCCTCGTCTATCTTCATAAACACGCCCAGACCCGTGCACTTTGGGCACGCGCCGAAGGGGTTGTTGAACGAGAACATACGCGGGGTGAGGTCGTCAATGCTGATCCCGTGCTCGGGGCAGGCGTACTTTTGCGAGAAGGTGACGTCCTCCGCGCCGTCAAAGTTTATCATAACCAGTCCGCCGCTGAGCTTTGAAGCTGTTTCTATGCTGTCCGAAAGGCGCGAGGCAATCTCGGGCTTTATGACGAGGCGGTCGATAACGACCTCTATATTATGCTTTTTATTTTTCTCTATTGGAATTTTCTCTTGCAGATCGTAGATTATCCCGTCAACGCGTACGCGCACAAAGCCCGACTTCCGCGCGGAGTCGAAAACCTTTGCGTGCTCGCCCTTTCTGCCTCTTACAACGGGCGACATCACCTGTATCTTGGTGCGCTCGGGGTACTCCATTATTTTGTCAACGATCTGGTCGACGGTCTGCTGGCGTATCTCGCGTCCGCAGACGGTGCAGTGAGGCACGCCGACGCGCGCGTAGAGCAGGCGCAGGTAGTCGTATATCTCCGTGACAGTGCCGACGGTCGAACGCGGGTTTTTTGAGGTCGTCTTTTGGTCGATAGAGATCGCCGGCGACAAGCCCTCGATGCTCTCGACATTCGGCTTGTCCATCTGACCCAAAAACATCCTCGCGTAGCTTGAAAGGCTCTCTACATATCTGCGCTGACCCTCCGCGTAGATGGTGTCAAACGCGAGCGAGCTCTTGCCCGAGCCCGAAAGCCCGGTCAAAACGACAAGCTGATTGCGCGGTATCTCTACATCCAAATTTTTCAGGTTATGCTCCTTAGCTCCCCTGACGATTATTTTATCGTGTGCCATATTTATCACCAAAACCATAGTAAAATCAACGCTGTACGGATAAACTCCGACAGCGCTGATGATCATTCTCCGTAAAAACCTTTATCGCTTAAGGAAATCCACTTAATCATAGCAGATACTCACCTCTTTTATATTTTTCAAAAACTCTGCCGGATCTATGCATAGATTTTTGAGGATCGGTACAAGGTCGATATACTCCTCGGTTTCTGTGCCGCTGTAAACAGCCATCACGACGATATAACCGTTATCCCATTCAACGATCCTCGTGTATCTTTCAAGCTTAGGAGACGTCTTAAAACGTATGGTTACGTCATTATACTTAAACGAAGTAAATCTATTGTCATTTGACAAAACAGCCTGACCGTTCATAGCGCACCTCCTTGCCCTGAATTCTTTTTTATTATACCAGATAAAAAATGCTTTGTCTATATTTACGCCAAATGCAAAACATTGATAAGCAATATCCAGCTCAGTCCATAGTAGGTGATTACCGCTACAAGGTCGTTTATCGTCGTGATAAGCGGACCCGAGGCTACCGCCGGGTCGACCTTGATCCTTTTGAAAAAGAGCGGGATAAGCGTGCCTACCGCGCTCGATACCACCATAGCTACGAGCAGCGCGAAGCCGATACAGCCCGACACCGCGAACGAAAAACCGAAATCGTGCTGTTTGACGAACATAATGTACAGCCCTACGAACACGATCGAGATCGCGCCGAGGATGAGTCCGTTAAAGAATCCGACCCGCGTTTCTTTTATAACGAGCCTGAACTTCTGCGAAAAGCTCAGGTTTTCGTCGGTCAAGACCCTGATCGTCACCGCAAGCGACTGGGTTCCGACGTTACCCGCCATATCGAGTATCAGCGACTGGAACGCCATGATAAGCGTCAGCTGCGCCACGACCTTTTCAAACGTGCCGACGACTGCCGAGACTATGATTCCCAGCCCGAGCAGGGCGATAAGCCAAGGCAAGCGCTTTTTTATGCTCATCGGAAGGGTCTCCTTCAAGTCCTCCTCCGCGGTAAGACCCGCCAAACGCGCGTAGTCCTCGCCCATCTCATCGTCGACGACTTCGATAAGGCTTTGCGCCGTGATAACGCCGAGCAGTGAGTTTGAGTTGTCGAGCACGGGGATAGACGCCTCGGAGTAATCCTTCAGCTTTTCAATACAGTCGTCAATGCTCTCGTGCGCGTAAACATACGGGAACGAGGTGACGATAAGATCGTCAAGCGGGGTTTCGCTGTCGGCGGTGATAAGGTCCTTTAAGTCGATAGCGCCGTAGTATTCTTCGTTTTCGTCGGTGACAAATATAGTAGTGATATTGTCGTTCTTCTTCGCCTGGGAAACAAGCTCCTTCATAGCCTCCTTGACGCTGAGGTTCTCGCGGATAACGATGCAATTTGTCGTCATCTTGCTTCCTATCTCGTCCTCGTCAAAGGAAGCGATGAGCTTGATATCCTTCTTGACCTCTGGGTTTAGCTCCTCGATGAGCAAAAGGCGTTTTTCCTTGTTTATCTCCATCAGGATATCGGCGGCGGAGTCCGTCTCGAGGTTAGACACCACCTGCGCCGCCTTTTTGATATCCATTTCGTTTATATATTTTGCCGCCTCGTCGTCGTCGAGCCTTTCGAGCGCGTCCGACAGCATATCGGCGTCAAGGATCCGGTACAGCTTTTTGCGCTCCTGCAGAGTAAGGCTGTCCATAGCCTGAGCTATGTCGCTGCCGTGGTAATCCTCCAGCTTTTCGAGCGCCGCTCTGGGCGAGTAGTTGCCCTTGATAACGCGGATTATCTCGCTCTCGTAATCGGGCTTTTCTTCAAAGCCGAGCTTTTCCTTAGCCATACAGCATCCCTCCTTTACGCAATTTTATGTAAATCCTAACTTTTCTTAAAATGATCTATTATCTCTGCCGAGTATTTTTGGATATCTATCGCGTCGAGCACGTCGACGTTATTGTCGTTATTAACGTCCGCGGCGTAAAGCTGCTCTGTGCTGAGCTCGGATTTTTCCGCAGCGAACTTCTGGACCGCTATCGCGTCGAGCACGTCGATGTTCTTGTCACCGTTTACGTCGCCGATAGACAGTGTATGTACGGGCTTCGGGATCGCGACAAACGGGAAGCCCTTCATTTCGGCATACTGCTGAGCGTAGCTGCCCTCATAGCCGTAGATCGTAAAGTTCTTTGTGCCGTTGAACGCGGTCGATGAAATATCCGTCACGCTCTCGGAGATAGTTATTTTCTTTAGATAAAGGCAAAGACCAAACGCCTGAGTATCGAGCTTTTCAACGCCTTCGTCGATCACGACCTCATTGACGCCGCTGTAATTAAAGGCGTTGAAGCCGACGGTCTTTACCGTGCCGGGTATCTCGATGCTCTTTAAGCCCGTGCACCAGTCGAACGCCGAATTACCGATAGCCGGAACACTTGCGGGGATAACGGTGTTTTTGCAGCCCCTGATGAGCGTGTTTGTATCGGTCTCGATGATCGCGTTGCAGTTATCTCTGCTGTCATAAACCGTGTTTTTGGGATCGACGGTTATACTGCTCAGGCTGTTCTCGCCGCCGAGGATATTGTAGCCGATATGAGTCACATTCTTGGGAACATCAAATTCCGACAGGGATTTGCAGCCGTAAAACGCCTGATCGCCGATGGTCTGTAAGCTCTCGGGCAAAACGATAGAAGAAATAGAATCACAGCCCGAAAACGCAAGGTTTTGGATCTCGGTTATACCGTCGTGAAGCTCAACGCCGTCAAGGCTTGCGCAGCCGTCAAACACGCCCTTTGTAATTACGTTAACATCATCGGGGATATTGACCGACTCAAGGTTGTCGCAGTACATAAAAGCGTCCTCGCCGAGCTCTGTGACCGATCCGGGCAAAACGACCTCGGTTATCTGCTTGCAGCCGGTGAACGCGTAGTTTCCGACGTTTTGAACGCCGTTCTCGATAGTCAGCGAGGTGATGTTCTTTCCCCACGGAGCCGGGGAATTATATGTATAATCGCCCATTTTGCCGTTACCGTAAATCCTGAGCGTTGTGCCGTCGAGCTCATAGAAGCACTCGCCTGTTTTGCTGTACTCTTTAAGCTGAACGAAGGTAATAGAATAAGTATCCTTATTATCATTCACAAAGGACTGAGCCGTGCTGTTAAGATAGCCGTAGACGGTCATACCGTTCAAAGAGGTATACATAAACGCCCAGCCCAGTTTGCAGGTTTTGTTGTAAACATACAGCTCTTTTATATTACTGCAGCCCCTGAACGCGCATGAATTGATCGTCGCGGTATTCTTGGGGATGGTAAGCGACGTCAGCGATTCGCAGTTTTCAAACGCAGAACCTTCGATTTTTGTAAGGCTTTCGGGGAAATCGACCGATTTAAGATTTTTGCAATTATAAAACGCGCGATATTCAATGACTGTAACGCCCTCGGGCAGATCTATCTCTTTAAGTCCGGTACATCCTTCAAACGCGTACTCTCCGATGGTCGTTAAGCCCTCGGGAAAAACAACGGTCTCAAGCTTTTTACACTCATAGAACGCGCCGGGCTTTATCGTCGTAAGCCCCTCCGGAAAAACGACCTCTTTGAGCGAGCCGCACTTATAAAACGCGGCTTTTCCGACCTCGGTCACGCCTTCTTCAATGATGACCTTTGTGATCTTATCGCCCCAAGGGAGGATAAATTTTTCCTTATCCTCGTCGTATACGCAGTCAGCCATAGCGCCGTTGCCGCTGATAGTGAGCACGGTTCCCTCAAGCCTCCATGTACAGTCGCCCGTTGTGCCCGATGAAGCCTGAAAGGTCAGATTATTTTCATTGCAGTAGGTCTCGGTATAGCTGCCCGACGGCGCGTAGATCGTTCTGCTTACGCCCATAATGTGTTTATTGAGCGCGGATGTGCCGAACTCCGTTACGCTTGCGGGCAGGATAATACTGCTCAGGCTGTAGCTGTTGCGAAAGAAATAATCACCGATACGTGTTACGCCATCCTCAACGATCGCGGTTGTCACGCTGTTGTCCCACGGAGGAGCAGCAAAAATAGCGCTGTTCAGGTCACCCGTAGCTCCGTTTCCGCTGATGGTCAGCACCTTGTCCTCTACCGACCAGGTGCAGTCGCCCGTTGTACCGCTGCTCGCAGATACGGAATACGAGCTGTCCTCAGCGGCAAAGACAGTAAAGCTCACCGCCGAAAACGCAATTATCAAGGCTAATACTATCGCGGTCATCTTTGCAAAAGCTCTCATAAAAAAGCCCCCTTACAGCAAAATATTATTTACATATAAATAATAACACAATCGCGCCGATTTATCAATGGCTTTTCAGCATTTAAAGCCTCCCCCGCCGCGCAAGCTG
>JBGULZ010000195.1:0-4860 GCA_045116595.1 Ruminococcus sp.
ATCTTGTTGCTACCCGCTACGGCTGTATGGTTCAGGGCGCTACTCAGGTTGCGTTTACCGTTCTCGATGTTCTCGGTTATCTTGAAGAGATCCCCGTTTGCGTCGGTTACGAGCTCGACGGCGAGGTCATCGACTATTTCCCGTCTACAACAAAGCTCAAAAGATGTAAGCCCGTGCTCAAAAAGCTCAAGGGCTGGAACTGCTCTATCTCGGGTATCACCGAGTACGACAAGCTTCCCAAGGAGTGCCGCGATTACATTGAGTTCGCCGAGGAATATATCGGCGTGCCCATCACAATGGTATCTAACGGTCCCAAGAGAAGCGATATAATTTATAAGTGATAATATGGTGCTGCCTTATGGCAGCGCCGTGTTGTTTAGGGGGTATTTATATGAGCAAGGAATTGATAATCGTCCTCGATTTCGGAGGACAGTATAACCAGCTTATCGCGCGCCGAGTCCGCGAATGTAATGTGTACTGCGAGATTTTGCCGTACACAACAGAGCTTGAAAAAATCAAAGAGCTTGACCCGAAGGGAATTATCTTCACCGGCGGACCTAACAGCGTTTATGACGAAGCATCACCGCATTATTCTCCGGAGATATTTGAGCTCGGCATACCGATCCTCGGTATTTGCTACGGCTGTCAGCTAATGGCGTATACCTTGGGCGGCAATGTTGTCTCGGCGGCAGACGATTCGGTCAGCGAGTACGGAAAAACAAAGACATTTTACAATACAAACACAGTTCTGTTTGAAGGTTTACCTGAAAGCGGTACATCGTGGATGAGTCACCGCGACTATATCAGCGAGCCGCCAAAGGGCTTTGAGATTACCGCTCATACCGACAACTGCCCCGTAGCGGCGATGGCGGATAAAGAAAGAAGATTCTACGGCGTTCAGTTCCATCCGGAAGTCAACCATACCGAAAACGGAAGCAAAATGATAAAATCCTTCCTCTATAACGTCTGCGGCTGTGCGGGCGAGTGGAAAATGGACAGCTTTATCGATCAAACCGTCGCTCAAATCAGGGAGCAGGTGGGCGATAAGGGCGTTGTGCTCGGACTTTCGGGCGGAGTAGATTCCTCAGTCGCCGCGGCGCTTATTAGCAAGGCGATAGGCAAGCAGCTCACCTGTGTGTTTGTCGACCAAGGGCTTATGCGCAAGGACGAGGGCGACTTTGTTGAGCAGACATTTACAAAGCTGTTTGATATGAATTTTGTCCGCATAAACTGCGCCGGTGAATTTCTTGATAAGCTAAAGGGAGCAATCGATCCCGAGGATAAAAGGAAAATCATCGGAACAGAATTCTACAATGTTTTCTGGAATAAGATCCGCGACAGCTACGGCTCGGGCTTTTTTGCCCAGGGTACGATCTACCCCGACCGCATAGAGAGCGGAAAGGGCGACGCGGCAAAAATAAAAACCCACCACAATCAGGTGGGCGTTCCAAAGGATATCAAGTTCGAGGGTATAATCGAGCCGCTTAAGGATCTGTTCAAGGATGAGGTCAGAGCGGTGGGTGAGAAGCTCGGACTTCCGCACGACCTTGTATGGCGCCAGCCCTTCCCGGGACCGGGACTCGGCGTGCGCGTCATCGGCGAGGTGACTGCGGAAAGAGTAAAGATCCTGCAAGAAGCCGACGCGATCCTCCGCGATGAAATGGACAAATGCGGTTACGCAAGTCAGATGAGCCAGTTTTTCGCTGTTCTCCCGGGCGTTAAGACCGTAGGAGTAATGGGAGATTCCCGAACCTACAGCGAGCTTGTCGCCATCCGGGCGGTAACGACCGACGATTTTATGACCGCTGACTGGGCAAAGATCCCGTATGAGATCCTCGGCAGAGTGTCAAACAGGATAATCAACGAGGTCAACCATGTCAACCGCGTTGTGTACGACATAACAAGTAAGCCTCCCGGCACGGTGGAATGGGAGTGATTCGCAAAGCGAATCAACTATGAACGCTCATACGTTCATATCATCACTTGCGCGTTAGCGTAATCATCACTGTTCACTGATAACTAAAGGTTTGTATAGCGTGTTATCAGTTATGATTGGCTTCGCCAAGTTATGTTTTTTAAGCCTTTTTACACGGTTCTTTCGGGAGTGATAAGATTGGAACAAAAAGAAACAAATAAACATTTCAGCAGACTATGGTGGTATCTTATTTTGGTTATTGCCTTATCCGCTGTATGCTTTGTTATACTTAATGTTGAGCTGGTTCCGTACTCGATCGCGTATAACGAAACAGGAGAAATGACGGTCGGATATTTTTTATACGCTGTGATCGGATTGCTGTTTTCAACTCCGACGCCATTTATTGCTGTTCTGATTATTTCTCTTTTTTTGATAAAATCGGGATCAAGCAGTTCTTTCGTAATATTTTTCATACCGAGAAAAAGCTGAAAACAGCCTTGATCACCGGCGGCTTTTGCCTGCTGTCGCTCGTGTATGCTCTGATTTTCGGAACTCCCAACGGCTCGCCGTGGTATGTGTTTCCCGTTGGATTTTTGATAATGATACCATTTGTAGGCATTGCCGAAGAAACCGGCTGGCGCGGATTGTTACAGCCGGAATTGGATAAAAGGATGAAGTATCCGTTTTCGGTTCTTCTCACTGCCGCGATTTGGTTTGTCTGGCATTTTCCCGTGTTCATCGACCCGACTTCAAACCATTACGGTGACAGCGTGATCGGATTTGGTATCACTATTTTTATTTGGGCGTTTGCTTTGGCGGCGATTTACAAAGCGACAAAGAGCGTGATCGCTTGTGCTATATATCACGCTTTCATCGACGCGATCGGCGCCGTTTATGATTGGAACGATTTGTTCGACCCGTTCCCCGGTAGCATATATACAAACATTTTCCGCTTTGTTTGGTTGACCTCTGCTATTGTTTTATGGGTCGTCGCGGCAAAAAGAGAAAAACAAACAGTTCAATGACAGTGATTCAATGTTTTTTCATAAAACGGTTGTAGATAATTAAAATTCTATATTAGAATTAAAAGCCTTTTGCAAAAGCAGAGGCTTTTTTTTTGGAATTTGCGAATAAATCGCAAATCTATTGACATTAATACTATACAATGATATAATAATTTGCGAATGAATCGCAAATTGGAGGTGCGCTATGCCTAAATATATGACAAAACAGCGCAAGACTTTGCTTGATTTTCTTGAACGTCACGCCGATGAGGAGCTTTCCGCCAAAAAAATCGAGGCGGAGCTTGCGGACAGCGGCGTAAGCATAAGCGCGGTTTACCGCAATCTTTCCGAGCTTGAAAAAGAGGGGAAGGTCAGGCGTATCAGCAAAAGCGGAAGCCGTGAGGTGTTTTATCTTTACACCGACGCCCACGAATGCCGCGAGAGTCTGCATCTTTCCTGCAAAAAATGCGGAAAAACATATCATATGAATTCACAGTGCGCCGATATGCTTATAAATAATCTCGCTCAAAATGACGAGTTTACGATCGACAAGTCAGACACTGTCCTTTACGGCGTATGCAAGGCTTGCAAAAAGAACGGAGGGTAATATGAAAAGAATTTTTTCACTTGTTTTGGTATTGGTTTTAGCGGTTTCGCTGTTTGCCGGGTGCTCCGGAACCCCGGGCTCTGATAACGGAAAGCTTAATATCGTCACAACGATTTTCCCCGAATACGACTGGGTCAAGAACATCACGGCGGGAGCCGATAATGTTGACGTCAAGCTTTTGCTCGATAATGGAGCAGATCTGCACAGCTATCAGCCCACCGCTGAGGATATAGTTAAAATCTCAAGCTGCGATGTATTCATCTACGTCGGCGGCGAGTCGGACAAATGGGTCGATGACGCTCTCAAAGGCGCTGTCAATAAGGATATGGCAAAAATCAACCTTATCGAATTGCTCGGCTCAAAGGCAAAAGAGGAAGAGACCGTAGAGGGTATGCAGGCGGAAAAAGAAGAAGCTGAAGAGGGGAAAGAAGAGGGTCCCGAGTATGATGAGCACGTTTGGCTCTCGCTCAAAAACGCGTCAACACTTTGCAAGCAGATCTCGGACAAGCTTTGTGAGGCTGACGAAAAGAACAAGGATATCTACGAAAAAAATACCGCGGATTACCTCAAAAAGCTCAACGAACTTGACACTAAATATCAGAATGTAAGAGATACGGCAAAGTTTGACACGATGATCTTTGCCGACCGCTTTCCGTTCAGATACCTTATGGATGATTATAATTTGAAGTATTACGCCGCTTTTTTGGGCTGTTCGGCTGAGTCCGAGGCGAGCTTTGAGACCGTAGCGTTCCTCGCAAAAAAGCTCGATGAGCTAAAGCTCCCGGCGGTTATGACCATTGATAAATCAGACAAAAAATTGGCAAAGACCGTCGTTGAAACGTCAAAACAAAAGAACGCCCAAATTCTTGAAATGGATTCTATGCAGTCGGTTACAGCAAAGGATGTCGAGGACGGTAAAACCTACCTCGGTATTATGGAATCTAACCTCAACGCATTTACAAAGGCGATAAAGGAGTAAGCTATGGCACAGTTAAGCTGTCAAAATCTATCCCTCGGTTACGAGGGCAAAGAGATACTTAGCGGATTGAGCTTTGAGGTCAATTCCGGCGATTACCTTTGTATCGTCGGAGAAAACGGCTCAGGCAAATCAACGCTTATGAGGACTGTTTTAGGACTCAAAAAGCCAATGAGCGGTAAGATAGTTACCGGTGACGGACTGTCCGCGAATGAAATAGGATATCTTCCTCAGCAGACGCTTGTTCAAAGGGATTTTCCCGCCTCGGTCAAAGAGATCGTGATCTCCGGAAACCAAGGGCACTGCGGATTAAGACCTTTTTATAACAAACAGGAAAAAGAGCTCGCCGCCCGGAATA
>JBGULZ010000196.1:0-15566 GCA_045116595.1 Ruminococcus sp.
AGCGGGCGAGAGGTGATCGTCGGCAAGCTCAAGAGCGCAACAAGCAAGCGCGACATCCCGCTCAACGATACCGCTATCGAAATGATCAAAGACCTGCGAAGCGAGTACAACTTCGGCGAGGACACTCCGCTTATACCTGACGAGCACGGCGAAGTCACCCGACCCGTCAACTTCCGCAAACGCTTCTACAGAATACTCAAGGCGGCGGGGATAGAAACAAAAGGCTTGCACAGCCTCCGCCACACCTTCGCTACAAGACTGATCAACGGAACGAAGGACAAAAACGGCAACATCAAATCCTTAACGCCGCGACAGGTAGCAGACCTCCTCGGTCACACCACCTCAGAAATCACCGAGCTCTACTACGTCAAACGCGATACGAATATGCTCAATGGCATCACGGATGGGTTTGAGTTGTAAAAACTATGCGCAGGTGGTGTAATTTTGATTGCAACACCTGCGTGCGTGTGGTAAAATATTATAAAAAGGGACGGAGTGTTCAATGTCAAATCAAAAAAATATAACGGTTAATCAACATTATATTTCACAAGGATTAATAAAATTGTTTTCGGAAAATAAAAAAATTGTATACGAGTATAATGTACAAAACGATAAGACATATTGTGTTGCAATAAGAAAAACGATGTCTGGAAAGAAAATATATGAACATTCAGCCTTGCCGGAAAATACCCTCGAGAAGTTTTTTAAATCAATAGAGGATGATTATATTCCTGCCATAAAGTCAATCGTTGCATTGCTTGATAGTAATTGTATTGAGGATGCAAAAAAAGCGATTAAAATATTGTTGAAGTTCTTTTTATTATTTTATTACCGAAGCGGGGCTGTGCTTTACGAATTGGGATATCATAATAATATGATGCAAGAACAGATTGTAATAAAAATGCTGGAACGCATTTCCAATTTTTCATACCTTAACCGCTTATCAAAAGCTATTATTAGTGACTATAAAATGGTTATTGTAAAAAACAATAAAAATGGTTTTTGGTTAAGTGATCAGTATATTTCAACTGCTTCACTTGATTGTAAAGGGAAAATTGCTAATCTTTCAAATAGAACAATAGGTTTTATAAACACTCTTGTTATGCTTCCTATTTCTTCAAAATATTATGCACTGTTTTACAATGGAAGGCTATCGTTAAATAGATTATTGCATGAAAAAGGTATAATAGAAATAGACGATGAAGACTTATTACTCTTAAATAGGGTTATACTAAGAAACAGTTATAGAAAATGCATTGCTATGCATGAGGGCGATTTAAGAGATGCTTCCAAATACAAATCTACTTGTGATGACCCAACAAATGTGCTTATTCGTCATAGCAATGAATCTTTTTCAGAATTTGAAATAAAAAAGGAAGTGTTTTTTTATGATATTGATTTAGAGATTTTTAATATGTATCCACAATACGTTAGTAATTTACAGCAGTTTAAGGAAAAACACAACCGAGATATTTCTCGAAATGATTTATGTTTATGTGGTAGTGGAAAAAAGTTTAAAAAGTGTTGTATAGATAAGTATAAAGAATCACAACGCATATTTCAAAGAATAATGCTCAAGGATTCATCTTGGATGTGTACTCCAAGTAATTGTGTAGAATATCCAATACATAGCTTTTGGGGGACAAAGGATGGATTATCTACTAAATCAAAAGAGATATTAAGCGCTGCGAAAATAATAAAAGAAACTAATTTGCCGCATTAGCTGACAAAGTGGTTGAAATAGTTACAGCAACCTATTCACTAATCCAAATTCATTTGATAATTGTCATCAAGCTTGCATTTGATTTTTTAGGGTAATAAAAAGTACGTCGTGTTTTTTGGCAGTTACTTTACACCCTCTTGAAGCGATGGCGGCTTCATATAGTCGATCTTAATTATTTTGTTTAGCCATGGAATAATTTCAGACATCGTTACTCAGGGCTTGCAGTATAACTTTTATCGTGATAAAATTATGTTTGAATTATTGGATTACTATTCAGTATAACAAACGAAGGAGCGCATTTATGGAAGAATTAAAAACTTGGAAAGAGTTTGAAATACTACATAAAGATAATATAAAAGATGCATTCCAACGCATGTGTACTTATCTTTTTTGTTATACATATAAAGTAGAAGAATTATGTGAAGAACCAAATCATCCGGGCATTGAAACCTATCCGATAACATTTGAAAATAAAAGATACGGATTTCAATGCAAACACTTCAAGAATAAAGTTGACTATAATCAAATTAAAGATTCGGTCAAATCTTTGCTAAAAAGCCAATATAAAAGTGAGTTGGATTATTTCATTTTGTATTGTAATAAGGATCTATCAGAATGTGATAGTCTTAATGAAATAAGGGATAGTTTATCCACAAACAATATCGCACTAATCATAGTATCTAATAATGAAATATTGAGACGTATTTCATCAAATAAGTATTATGTAATATACTATTTGTTTTTCAAACGTTCTTTGATCTTCGATAATTATCAGTTTAATACTATTCAAAATTCAGATACGGATTCTATATTAAGGGATAGGTTTATTGACATTAGATTAAATGGAACAAAAATATCTGAATTTGAGGTCAAAAAAACAAGTGGAAAAGTTGCATTGTTAGAAGGATACGCTGGCTCTGGAAAATCAGTTGCAATGTATTATTTGTATAAAGATA
This sequence comes from Ruminococcus sp., assembly GCA_045116595.1. Lineage (GTDB taxonomy): Bacteria > Bacillota > Clostridia > Oscillospirales > Acutalibacteraceae > Ruminococcoides. Next base: position 2,680 of record JBGULZ010000196.1, read on the forward strand.
TGGCGTGCATTGATAAAGATGATTATCACCGAGCATCTATCCTATCAAACGTCCAGACTCTTTATGTTTATGTGGATTTTAAAGTTCATAAACATAATTGTAAAAACGAATTACTATCTATTGTTTCAGAAGCGGAAACTCATTTTGAAACCCATAGGATAGTCTTGTTTTTCGATGGATATGATGAATTATCAGATGAATATGCTCGTGAATTTGCGTCCTTTCTATCTGGACTATGCGGCAAGAGTATTATTGAAAGAATATTTATTTCATGCAGAAGCCTTTCGCTGAAAAAGCATTATTTAGTACACAATCTATCTGATTTTGAAATTTATAAGATTGATCCATTAACATCAGAAGATAAATCTGAATATGCGCAAAAAGTATTAAAAGAAAGATTCTATTTGTTTTCAAAAATATCTGAATCTGATACTTTGATAAAAAATGTTGATGACCCGCTTTGCCTTTCTTATGTGATTGATAATATAGAATCAGTTCAAAGTTCATCTGATATTTTTGAATTAATAAAACTGAGTATTGAAAAAAAGATAAAAGACAGCCTTCCGGTTATGCTCAATCCACAAATAGTGAATCTTTTTAATTTTATAGGTGAGTTAGCGCTAAAGATGTACAAAGGCTATACATCAGACAGCATAACACAATTAGATTTATACGAACTAATTGAACTCTTTTTTCCGAAGTTTTCATATAACGAAATGAATAAGATAGCAACAGCGATAGAAACAGCTGGAATAATCATTGATTGTGATCGTGGAATTGTTTTTAAGCATAAAAGGGTTTACGAATTCTTTTTGATAGAATGCATCTTTCAGAAATACTTAGCGGATATAACTATTCTTGATGAGGTGAACATTTTTAAGGAAGAAGATTTATTTGAAAACCTCTTTTTAAAGAAATTAGAACAGAATATTGCTACTACAAACTCATTAAATCTGATTGCGGAATATGGATTGTTTAAAACATACTTAAATGAAAACGACTGCTTTGTAGCTGCGGATAACTCCATTATGTACTGTGATTATTTTGCAGATGCGCTTTGTTCGTTCGATGATCAAACCATGATTGATTTAATCAACAGCAATTCAAGAATAAAAAATTATTTTTCTGAGGCCGGTGAGAACAAATCCCTTTCTCTTGAGTATAGCGATAGAATAATTCCTTTCTTTTCAAGAATTTATACGAGCAAAACTTTACAAGAATACTTTGATGATATTATACCCAAGGAAATACCGACGAGTGATGAGGCGAGAATCTTTTTGCTAAATAGTATTGAAGAAAATGCGTTTGCCTTTTTAGAAAAGGGTATGGAAATATTCAGAAGACAAACTGCTTTTTCTTCTGAAAAGGATGAATTATTCGCAAAGACTATTGAATTTGCCATGAATAAATGTGCAACGCAAAATAGAAAAGAACTAATCTTAAAGCTTTCAAAAGATGAATTGGATTCTTTATGCAAAACAATTTTTTATCCGAATCTGATGGTTTTGTTGTATGATGATAACGTAGTGCAAACAATTATTTCTCAGATGGAAGCTTTATCGTTAAATAGCGATGATTCTAAGATTTTCTTGTTGTACTTTGATCGATTATCTGAAGATGATTATAAATCTCTGATTCCGATAATCCAAAAGAATGATTCCTTTATGGATAAGTTCAATCTTGTTTTTGCCCAAATACATTTAAAGCTTAATAATGCTTCGCAAATTGAATTGGAAGCGGTTATAAAGGATACTGTTTTACTTTTAGATAACAAAATCACTTGTGAGGAGTATGTAGAAGAAGTTTTTATAGGTTTTGAATACATTAGAATTCATAACGGAAAGTTTGGCCGGCAGTATAAAATATCTGTTTTTGCTATGCGCTTCTTAACGTCATTACTAACCAATGATGAAATATCAAAGAGATGCCTAAAACAGTTTATTAAACACAAGTATCTTAATATTCAGCTGTTATCCTCTCTGAAAAAGGCAAAGCCTGAACTTATGTGCAACGTTGTGAACAAACGTATAGTTTCTCAAGCAATAAATAATAACTTAAATGTAGATTCCAGCATTGACAGTATAGTTGATACACTATTTCAAAAATCATTTATTTACAGTAACATTGATTTTGAAAAATCTCTGTATTATTTTTATCTGGGTTATTCTGAATCTGTAATTAGATTGATGTATCATAAAGATTCCACGATTGCGCCGTTGTTAGTGGATTGCTATTTAACCGTATATGATAACTTGTCTGGCGAGGAAAGAAAAACATATCTTTTTGATATTTTAGATATGTTTGATTGGATCAATAGATTTACAGACGATGGTGTTTATTCGGATTCAATTGCATCACTTGCGCAGAAAGTTTTCTTAGAGTCAAAAGAGGACTTTTTGTCATATATCGATTGGCTGCATTCAAATACTTATTGGGAATATAATTATGAAGTGGCTTATAATATGCTGTTTACTATGATAGACAATTGTGCTGATATTGATTTTATATGGGAAGTATATTCAAAATATGTTCGGTATAGATTCAAGGATGGCGCAGCGCGTGAACATGAATTGCGATTTTTGCTAACTATTTCTAACCTGAGTGAAATGTATAGTGAAATAAATGAAGAAACCAAAAGATTGATAAAAGATGGCGGATTTGAAGAATTATCAGTAACTCTTTCGTGGAAAGAAAAAACTCAATTTGATATTCTCTGTGAAAACAACCATTCTGTTTTACGAAAAATCGAAGGAATTCATCCAACTAATGAGGAAATTCAGAAATACACAGTTGACATAGAGAATATTTTATGGGATTCCAATTCCATCAATTACTGGGAACAGCTTATTAGTCGTTTCATTTCTGAAAATGCTGATTTATCAATTATTTCGAATTATCTGCAAAAGTCGTATTATCCAAATTTATATGGGCATCATCATGACAATTGGAATAAACTCTTATTTGTTGGGTTGTCAAATGAAGACAGCCGAGAAGTGTTTTATGATTTGTTTTTGAAAAACGCAGGATATTGTGGCTTTTACTGCTTAATCAGAGCATTTAAGGATGACAGTGAGCAAAGTGTCAAGCTTTACAAACGATATCATCAATTCTGTAAGCTATTAACAAGAAAGGATAATAACTCCGTCAAGCCGATAAGATGAGTGAACATCTTTCTGTTGAACAAACACATGTTTTATGTTATGATCATTATGGCAAAATAGATAATTAAAGGAGCATTTCGGATGGGTACTATTTATGATGCGCTTGAATATATACGGATGAACGCTACATCCGAGAAAGACAAGGGAACGCAGTTTGAAAGACTGACGCGATTCTTTTTAAAGAACGATCCGCTTTGGAAGTCTCGCTTTTCAGAAGTTTGGATGTGGTCGAATGCACCGACAAACGACGGTGCAGATATAGGTATTGACCTTGTGGCTCAGGATCGCGAAGATGGCTCTTACTGGGCTATCCAGTGTAAATGCCTTGACGATGACGCAACCCTTCATTATCAGCCTGTCGGTACATTCTTTGGCAAGACCGGTATAGACGGCACATATCCTCATACTATGATCGTGACCTCGGCATCCCGTTTCAGCGCTCATCTGGAAACAGTAGCGGACAGTTGGAATACCGTTCGTATTTTCACCGACAATATGGCTGAATCAGAAATTGATTATTCTGATTGGATCGAAGGCAGAACCATCACCAGAAGGGTTTTGAAGCAGCCGAGAGAACACCAGCGAATGGCGATCAATGCTTGTCTCGAGAAATTCAAGACGTATGATCGCGGAAAGCTGATTATGGCTTGCGGTACGGGAAAGACCATCACGGCACTTCGTTTGACGGAAGAATACTTGGCATCACTAGGCAAAACCGGCGGTAGAATCCTTTTCCTTGCACCTTCGATCGCTTTGGTGGGACAATCTATGCGTGAGTGGGCAAACCAATCCGCTTTGCCTATGGAATGTGCGGTAGTATGTTCAGATGCACGCGCTTCCGGTTTGGATGAGGACACATGGGAATCCTCTTTGAGAGATATTCCATATCCTGCTTCCACTGACCCTGACGCATTATACAGCCAAATGAAAGAGGTTGACCCGAACAGTCTGTCTGTAGTTTTTTCAACCTATCAATCTATTCAAGTCGTATCAGATGCCCAAAAGAAGGGTCTGCCGGCGTTTGATTTGATTATCTGTGATGAAGCTCACCGCACAACAGGAATGGTGGAGCAAGGCAAGCAGAACGAAGCGAGTGAATTTATAAAAGTTCATGACAATTCAATCATAAACGGCAAAAAGCGTTTGTATATGACGGCGACACCCCGTATTTACGGTGACAGAGCTGTCCGTATTGCAAATGCGGATTCTTACATAGTATCTTCTATGGATGATGAAAGTGTCTTCGGACCTGAGTTTTATCACCTGTCCTTTGGTAGAGCTATCGACGAAAATCTCCTTACTGACTATAAAGTTATCGCACTTACGGTAAATGAGGACACGGTCAGCGAGGTTTATCAGCGAGCCATGGAGGAAGAAGGTGACGGCTTTACCGTTACAGAATCTGCACGTGTGATCGGTTGCTGGAAAGGCTTATTGGATCAGGGTAACATAGATGGTAACAGACTAAAAAACGCAGTTGCATTTTGCAGTACCATAGCCGAATCCAAACGTATTACCGAATACTTCAAAAAAACAGTCGATATCTATATTGATTACGAAAAGGAGAAAGGAAAAGAGCTTCCGGAGTTTCGCTGTAAAATTGAACATGTGGACGGAACAATGGATTCCAACACACGCCGTGAACGTCTGCGTTGGTTGGAACAGACAGAAACAGGGGAAGATGCTGCCTGCCGTATTCTCACAAACGCACGCTGCCTTGCGGAAGGTGTGGATGTTCCCAGCCTTGACGCGGTTATTTTCCTGCAGCCTAAGAAATCACAGATTGATATTATCCAGGCGGTAGGTCGCGTCATGCGTAAGTTTGAGGGAAAACAATTCGGCTATATTATCCTTCCTATTGTGATTCCTGCAGGAACGACAGCGGAGCAGGCGTTGGATGATAACGAAACCTTTGCTGTGGTATGGGAGGTTCTCAAAGCGCTCCGAAGCCACGACGAACGCCTTGACGCGCGTATCAATGCGCTTCCGTATGATAAGAACAAAGCAACATCGGTAGTATCCGTTGTGGACACCGGAGATACAGTAACGCAGCCAGAGCAGCCCGATGTACCATTCAAAAAAGACGAGGGAACGCAGATTGATATATTGGAAGGAGCCAGCGGTGTTTCACAGCAGCTTCAAGAAGCAATCAATGCGCTGATCGTCAAGAAATGCGGCACCAAGGTTTATTGGGATGTATGGGCAAAGGATATTGCGGAAATTGCGAAACGCCATATCCAACGCATTGAAGAAATCGTTCGCTCTGATGAAGCAGCCAAAGCCGAATTCCAAAAGTTTCTGCGTGGATTGAAGGATTCACTAAACGAATCCATTACCGAAAACCAGGCGGTAGAAATGCTTGCGCAGCACATTATCACATTGCCTGTTTTTGAAGCGCTGTTTGCCGGAGTCGGGTTTGCGGAAAGCAATCCTGTTTCTATTGCGATGGAAGAGATGTTGAGCGTTCTTCGCCAACACACGTTAGAAACCGAGTCTGAAAAGCGCGAACTGAGAGATTTGTATGCTTCTGTGCGTATGCGTGCCGAAGGTATTCGCACCGACGCCGGTAGGCAGTCTGTTATCAAAGATTTGTATGAATCGTTTTTCAAGGAAGCGTTTAAGGCTACTTCCGAAAAGATGGGAATTGTCTACACGCCCAATCAGGTAGTAGATTATATTCTTCACGCGACCGACAGACTGTTGTATAAAGAATTCGGACAGCACCTTTGTGACAAAGACGTACATATTCTTGACGCTTTCACGGGAACCGGCACATTTATTGTCAATTTGATAAATGATAAAGAATTGATGCCGGATGACAAGCTGCCGTATAAATATCGCAATGAGATCCATTGCAACGAGATCATGCTGCTGGCATACTATATCGCTTCCATCAACATCGAACACGCCTTTCACAGCCGTATCGGCGGAGAATATGAGAGCTTTCCGGGAGCGGTGCTGACGGATACGTTCCAGATGTATGAGGAAAACGATCCGCTGGATGTAGAGATGTTCGTGGATAACTCAGAGCGTATTCTGCGCCAGATGGAGACGCCGATTCATGTGCTAGTAGGTAATCCGCCGTGGTCGGCAGGTCAAAAAAGCGAAAATGATAATAATGCGAATGAAAGCTATCCAACTTTGGATAGAAGAATTGAAGAAACTTATGCGCGAAAAAGCAACTCCAATTTGAAAAAAGGGTTATATGATTCATATATTAGAGCTTTTCGTTGGGCATCAGATCGCATTGGAGAGAAAGGCATTATTTCATTTGTAACCAATGGCGGATGGTTGCGGTCAGGTTCCGGTGATGGCTTTAGAAGATGTTTGGCAGAAGAATTTAGTTCGATCTATGTTTTCGATTTGAGAGGAAACCAGAGAACGCAAGGAGAGCAATCTCGCAAAGAAGGCGGTAAAATATTTGGTTCCGGTTCTCGTGCACCGGTAGCAATCACCCTTCTGGTGAAGAATCCAGAATCGACGGAACACTGCGCTATCCACTATCACGATATTGGAGATTATCTGTCGAGAGAGGATAAGCTTTCTATCGTGAATTCTTCGGTCAATACTGAACCATTTGAATGGGAGTTGCTTCACCCGGATCGTCATGGAGATTGGTTGGATCAAAGAGATGAATCTTGGTATAGTATGTTGCCACTCGGAATTAGTAATAGGGTTGATGCTCAACAACATGGAATGTTTAGTGTTTTTTCTATCTGTTCACCCGGTAAGAACACTAGTCGAGATGCATGGGTCTACAATTCGGATTTAAAAGGATTAGAAACTCATGTTAAGACCACTATTTCATTTTTCAATGATGAGAGAATTCGGTACCATAGCGGTCTAAGAGAAAAACGAGTTGAAGATTTTATAAGCAATGATTCAAAACAAATAAGCTGGTCGCCCTCGTTGCGTAATATGATTGAAAACAACGTTTCTTTATCTTTTCGACCTGATTCTTTTGTTAATGCTAGCTATAGACCTTTTTATAAGCAATATTATTATTCAGATCCTGCGTTAACGGTTCGACCAGGCAAGCGGGAAATCTTTCCTCCAAAAGACAAGAAATCTCCTATTATTTGCTTGTCTTTTGGTGAAAAACACAGTTGCTTAATGACTGATGTTATTCCAGATTTCCATTTTGTTGGAGATACAAAATGCTTCCCTCTGTATTGGTACGAAAAGCCTGAGAAAGGCGGTCGCATGATTCGCCATGAAGCGATCACCGATGAAACGCTGAGTTTGTTCCGCAAGGTGTATCCCGGCGGTTTTGGAAAGAGAGCGCAGAAGGACGGCGGAATTGAAATTCAAAAAGAAGATATTTTCTATTATATCTATGGAATCCTTCATTCAGAGGAGTATCGCCGCCGTTACAGTGCAAATCTGAAAAAGGAGCTTCCGAGAATTCCGATGGCGAAACATTTTAAGGATTTTTATAATGTCGGTAAAGCACTTGCACAGCTGCATTTACATTATGAGGAAGCAGAGCCATATCCGTTGATTGTCGTCGGTGACGCCGAAAATCCCGGTCGTGTGGAAAAGATGCGCTGGGGCAAAAAGCGCAATCTTGCTACCGGCAAAATGGAAGCGGACAAGTCTGTGCTTGTGTATAACAATAACCTGACCTTTAAAAGAATTCCCGAAATAGCACACCGCTATGTCGTGAACGGCCGCAGCCCGCTGGAATGGATGATCGACCGCTATCAGGTAAAAACAGACAAAGCCTCCGGCATCGTCAATGATCCGAACCTCTACAGCGAAGACCCGCTCTATATCGTCAACCTCATTCGCAGACTGGTTACTGTTTCCGTCGAAACCATGAAGATCGTAGACGCGATGTCGGCAATCAATGAGAAGGATTGTTACATAGATTTCCCGGATGCTTGGAAGATACAAGAGTAGATAGATGATGATATAAAATAGTTATGCAAATATTTATAATATAACAATTATTTGCAAATATGGAGGTAATGTTGTGTCGCTTATATTCAGGAAAATCGAAAGCGGAGAAATTTTTACACATGATTTTAGTCCACTTGTCCGTAACAATGAAATCAGCTTTCCAACTTCTGAACAAATTGCAGTTATCTATGGACCAAACGGAACCGGTAAAACAAGTCTAATCAAAGTGTTAGGTGATGCCGACAATACAAAGGTGGAGTTCTCTTTTGATGATGTTGAATACCAAGCAGGGGCTGATGTTTTTCATATCATCAATGATCAAAACAATCGAAATATTATATCCGGGGATACCCGTGATTTCTTTCTCGGGGATAACATACGGCATGAATTTGAATTGCAGGATCAGATTGAAGAAGATCGTAAATCTGTTATTTCCTCTATTCTGTCGCTCATAAAAAGCACTTTTGGCATTACAGCAGGTAATAGTCCGTTAATTGATTTGCTTAATAACGCTGATCTGAAGGCTTTTATAAAAGATTGTGCTAATAGTAAATCTAAGGGCAATCGTTATAAGAATGATGAGCTTGTGAGATTATTGACATCTCTGGAGCACTATGATATCCCGGAATATGACACTAATAAACTCGCTTTCCTTCAAAGCGATTTGGTAAACAAACAATCGATAATAAAACAGTTGGAAGTATTGGTTGGCGATGAAATCACTCCAAATGCTAATGTTTATGAGATTGAAGAAAATACCGAAGCAATAGGTATTCTTTCGCGCTTTCATAAAGATAAATGTATTGTATGTGATAATGAAGGCATTGATTGGGAGGCTTTATTAACAGCTAAAACTGCTTATAGACAAGCCACACTTGATGCGTTGGAAGAAAATGTGAAAAAAGCCATTGAGCGATCAATACCACTTGTTCCTGATTCTGATCCATTTAGAATTAAAGCTTGTTTATTAAATGCTATTGAAACTGGTAATACTGAGATAATAGCAGATTTGTCTCGCGACATAACTGATTATAAGAATCTATATGGGATGCTTTTGGAGAATGGGCTCGTCGATATTTTAAATAGCTTCGACCTTGTTTCCCATTATATTGAGTATCAGCGCATTATTGCTCAAAGACCTGCTATTACAGATGAAGATTATCTCTATATTCAGGAAATCATCAGCAACAGTATGAGTAAGCCGCTTAGCGTTGAGCGGGATGACAATGGACGACTGAGAATTTATTTATCATATCAGGAGTTCTTGGGGAAAACACGAGATGAGTTGCCGTTGAGTACCGGAGAGCAAAATTTTCTTTCGTTGGCATTTGAGTTTTTGAAAGCTAAAAATTCCGCGTGTCCAATTGTTGTGATTGATGATCCTGTTTCAAGCTTTGATTCCATATACAAGAACAAAGTTGTTTATGCGATTGTAAAAATGTTGCATCACAAAAAACGTATTGTGTTGACGCACAATACCGACTTGATAAGATTGCTTGACGGACAGTACAAACACAGTTTCAAGTTGTATCTGTTAAACAATACCGACGGAGAATTAAACGGTTTTATTCCTATAAAAAACAATGAGCAAGAAATGCTCATCAGTTTGGAAAAACTTTTGAAAGCTTTCAGAGAAAGTGTTCCACGCCATGTTGCTAATCCAGAACTATTTCTAATCTCTATGATTCCTTTTATGCGAGGGTATGCGAATATCATTGATAACAGACAGTTGTTTGAGTCTTTAACCCAAGTAATGCATGGGTATAAAACGGAGCGAGTTGATATTGCGGCGTCTTATTCGGAATTGTTTGGAGCACAGCAAGGTTTTCTCCCTGATTCATATGAAGTTTCAGTTGCTGATATTCTAAGTAAAACTGTAGATGGAACTCATTTGCTTAATACTGATCAATTTCCTTTGTTGGATAGAACGTTGCGGCATTCATTTGTATATCTATTTCTTCGACTTTTGGTTGAGAAAAATTTGGTAGAAAAGTTTGGGATTGATACCACCCAGCATGATCGACTTGGACAAATAATATCGGCTGCATACCCTGATGAAAATGATGTCGAGCAAATCCGCAATCGTATTCGGTTAACTTCCAAAAAGACACTAATAAATGAATTCAATCATTTTGAAGGAAATCTAAGTGTTTTCCAACCTGCAATAGATATCACTGATCAAGCTTTGGGAAGAGAAAGGACTGATATAATAACTTTTGTTAGTACATTGTAAAATGAATAGTTGCAATGTATTGATTAGATAGCAGAAAAGAAGGGATCGGTTTCATGACAGACTTGTACTATCATTATGGAATTACTCGCTGTAAAGAAATATGCATTAAACAAGTATCTGCTTTATTTAAAGAAGATGGGGTATGCGCTCCGATTAGGCGATTTTATTACGAAGATAACGTTACTATACGGGTTGAACAATCTGGTGGGTGTCGAACGACAACTATTATCTCCGATTCCCCTATGAGAGCATTATATTTATGGGGAGTTTTTCATTACGTCGATAAATTCTTTATGATATGTGAAGGGCAGTTTACTGAAATAAATGAAATTACATTTATTTCAGATGAAGATGCAACCGAGTCACTGGAACGCTTCAGTGAAATCTGCGTTGACGAGAGACCAAACTGTTTCCATTCTGCGGATTTTTGCAAGTATCAAATTAATTGTTGGTTAAACCCTATTTCATTATTGAGTCAAGAATTGTTTGATAATTGGATTGATTTGCTGGATAAGCTGGATATTATTCATAATGTTGTTCTCTACAACGTTTCCAGTGTGGGAATTACTATTGATATCAAAGCTATGTTTTTGATTGAATCTTTTGAAGGGTTAGCGGATTTGTTGAAAGACGAAATCGCTTTTCCAAAAGTGAAAAAGGGTAAATTAAAAAAATATCTTATAGCTATCATTAACGAATTTGGAAAAGATATTTTTCAAAAAGAAATAGCATTTGATATTGAAAAGGTAACAAAGGTATTTGTAGACAGCAGAAACAGGATTGCGCATATAAATATAAAGTCGAAGAAAACTTATTTAAATGGAGCGGAATCCTTAATTTATTCTGTAAAACTGTTTTACTTATATCGAATAGTTTTATTGCATTTGCTTGGGACAGATTACTCATGCTATGAACACAAAATTGAAGAAGCGGTCAATTATTGGGATGAACATGAGTATATTGTCGACCGTTTCTTGGATCGTTTGGATTAATGAAGTCACAATCAAAATTTGCGACTCTGTAATCAAAGATAACGCTAAACTCCGCAGCACCGGGATGGGTGTTGCGGAGAGTTTTTTATGTAAGGACTTAGAAGCTGCGATTCTTCCATTATTTGACCTAAGAAGCAACCAGTTCATTCTCTTTTGGATAAAACAATGGACATTGACGTAGTTTTTTGTTATCATAATTGCAGTGAGAAATTTGCTGAAAACAAAGGTGAGAAAACTATGATCGTAAGCAGTGGTTACAGGAAAAACGGGTTTGATGCGCACGGCGGAAAGCTGCTCCAAAAGAAGGATATGGGTTTCTGGATGGATCTTCCCGAAAGAACCGATCCGAGCGGCGTGTGCTTTGAGCTCGGCGAAGAAGTCGAAGAAGTGGAGCAGGGATTCTTTGAGTTAGTCCCGACGATATGTGACCTTTGGATATTGAACCCGGAGTGCAGGCTGTATCTGTCCGATGCGGAGAAGGAGCTTTTTCAGAAGAACAACGTCCTCATCAGGGGCGCGTTCGATACATCCGCCGAATCCTTTGCAAGAGAAAACCATCTGCGTTTTCTGCATATAGATACCGTGATAGCAAGAGAAGGCGACTATTTTGAGCGCGGGATAGATATCCTGACGCTATGCTTTTATCTCGACGGCAGCGCGTATATAAATCAGGATGAAAAGTGCCAAGGGATATCCGCAGGCAATACCGGCGGAGGTGAAGTTAACATCAATCTCCCCAAGGATTTCTATAAGACGATGTCGGCAAAAGACGTCGCCGGAGAGTGCTGGGGAAATTGTTATGACGATATTTTGGAAAGAGGCGTATTGAATTCGCTGATGAAGAAAGCCGCCAAAAAGAACGGCTTCTTTCACGACTACTCCAAGAAAGAATAAAAAGCGATCTCAAAATTTGCGACGCTGTAATCAAAGATAACGCAAAACTCCGCAGTACCTGTGATGGTGTTGCGGAGAGTTTTTATGCGAGTGTTATGCGGCTTTTATCGGGGAAAATCCACCGAAAATGTGATGCTATATTGATGATGTACCGGACGAAAACGGTGGAATTTAAAGCATTTCATGCGATATTTTGGTAGAAAAACGGTAGAAAAAGCCCTGTAAATATGAATGCAAACGCAATAGAAAAACGGCCTAAACGCAGTGTTTAAGCCGTTTTTTGAATGGCAGGGGCAGAAGGACTTGAACCCTCGGCACGCGGTTTTGGAGACCGCTGCTCTACCAACTGAGCTATACCCCTAAATATTTGGTTGCTGCGAGGTGAGATACGCTCACTCGCAGAAAGTATGATACCACATACACGCGGTTTTGTCAAGCGATTTTTGCAAGAAAGCCGCAAAATATAACGCGAAGAAAAACGCGATCAATGTACAGGAAAAGTCAGTTGACGTGCGGCATACTTGCGCTTTTGAAATGAACGTGTGTTAAGCACACGTCGATCACATTTTAGTTGTCCGTATTTAAGACGAAAAAAGCGTGCGCCGACACGCGTTTCTTATAGCCTTAACCACTGACTGACCAAGTTTGCAAGTGAACAGTTTTAGGCTATATTTTTCGGTGGCTGCACTGCGGCTGCCATAGCAG
>JBGULZ010000197.1:0-3220 GCA_045116595.1 Ruminococcus sp.
TGCATTATTATCCATCTTAAAAAACCAACAAATCTACTTTACTGATATCAGGTTTTTAAACGATAAATCAGAAGACATTTATTTAGTTAAACTGATTCTGGATTTATTAGATGAAAATGAGAAAGAGTATCCTAATGTTCGAGAGATTACTAATGTATTATTCAAAAATAACAGAATCAGCGACCTGCAAAGCCTAAATGCAATTAATATCGATTATTCCGTTCCGTTGGATTATATTCCTATGAGAAAATTTGTTTTTTGCACAACAACCGAAAGCGATCAACTGAACATGTGGAATTACTATGTGCATAACGGAAAATATCAAGGATATAACATCGGATTCAACATAGAAAAGCTCCTGAAATCTTTCGACACAGAAAAACCAAAAACTGCGGATCCTTTTAGCGTAGTTTACGGAAAGGTGTTATATGACAAGAAAAAGCAATGTGAAGAGATACTTAGATTGTTTGAAGAACTTGAGATTAGGAAGAATTTTTCCCAAAGCTTGGATTATTTGGTCGTTGAACTTAGGCATTATATAGACAGTTATGGTGCATTTTTTAAAAATCCCAGCTTTAAAGCAGAAAAAGAATACCGTATATGTATCGAGATTGATGATAAAAGATTAAGGGAAGATAAATCACACTTTTCTGGAACCCATAACAGAAAGATGAAATATGATTATCGAACTTCAAATGGACTGATAGTTCCTTATATCGCTGTTGAATTTGAAAAAGAAGCAGTATCTACGATTCATATGTCACCTATGACAGAGTTTCAAATTGCAAAAGAAAGCATTAGGGAAGTTTTGAATGATTATCATTACAATAGCGTTCAGGTTAGGAAATCAACAATTCCAATCCGATTTTAGTTTAGATAATTATTTGATAGTTCGCAAAGATTAATAATAAGAAAATCGTTAGGAGTATATAGTAATGGCAAATAAATTGGAATTGACCTGGTATGGTAAGGATAAACCTATTGTTGTCGAGCCGAGGATCCTGATTGAGAATACGGCTCTGTCCAACTGCGCCAATGATCCTGATACGGAGAATATGTTGATCCACGGGGATAACCTCTTGGCATTGAAGGCTCTGGAGAGCAAGTATGCCGGTCTGGTAAAGTGTATCTATATCGATCCACCGTATAATACCGGTGCTGCTTTTGATTTTTATGACGACAGTTTCGAACATAGTTTATGGTTAAACCTCATTAGACCAAGACTCGTTATTCTTTGGAACTTATTGGATAAAGAAACCGGAAGTATTTGGATCAGCATTGATGATTCTGAGCAAGCATATATTCGAGTTCTTTGTGATGAATTATTTGGACGCAACAATTTTGTTGCACAGATCGTATGGCAAAAAAGGTATTCTCGAGAAAACCGTGAATCAATCGGAGATGTACATGAGTACATTCTTGTATATGCAAAGAATCCTATGAGATTCAAAGAGATTCGTAATCTTGTTCCAATGACAGAACAACAAGCAAAAGTCTATAAAAATCCTAATAACGATCCTCGTGGAAGATGGAGACCTGTACCTATGACCGCGCAGGCGGGTCACGCAACACCCGATCAGTTTTATGGGATTACTGCACCGGGCGGAAAAGTTCATACACCCCCTCCGGGCAGATGTTGGTCTTTGTCAAAAAAGACTTTTGAGGAACTTCTCGCGGATGGAAGAATATACTTCGGAAAAGATAATAATAGTCAGCCGAATAAAATACGTTATTTATCTGAAGTTCCGGGAGTTGCACCTTGGACATGGTGGCCAAGTGATGAAGTTGGTCATACAGATTCCTCTAAAAAAGAAATTATGGAATTATTTGGGAAAGACAATATTTTCGATACTCCGAAACCCGAAACGTTAATTCAACGGATAATTCATATTGCGTCTAATCCCGGGGATCTCGTGCTAGATTCCTTCCTCGGCTCAGGCACTACGGTTGCCGTTGCTCACAAGATGGGCAGACGGTATATCGGTATTGAGATGGGCGGTCATGCCTATACCCACTGTAAGGTGCGTTTGGATAAAGTAGTTGCCGGTGAAGATAACGGAGGTATCACGAAAGCAACTAACTGGCAAGGCGGTGGCGGTTATCGCTTCTATGAGCTTGCTCCCTCGCTGATTAACGAAGATCCGTTTGGCGAGGCTGTCATCAACCCCGACTATGATGCAGATATGCTGGCAGCAGCAATGGCATTGCACGAAGGCTTTACTTATCAGCCGGACAGTGATCTGTTTTGGAAACAGTCTGTCGGAAATGAAAGCAGCTATCTGTTTGTCACCACTCGACATCTTAACAGTCCGTTCCTTGATTCTATCCGTGATACAATGGAGGATGGCGAATACCTGATCATTGCCTGCCGCTCCTATGACGCCGGTCTTGAAAAGGCATATGATAATATCACGATCAAGAAAATCCCTCAAATGCTATTGGATCGCTGTGAATTCGGTAAAACAGATTATAACCTGAACATCATACATCCGCCGGTATATGACGATGAGGAGGAAGAATATGATGAGTGATCGATTTCCTCAATATACCACCGACTATATCAGCGGCGTCATGTCGCTGCGTAAACCGCAGACAGAATCCCTGAAGATTCTGGAAGAGATCGTGAACAGCGTAGCTCTGCGCAAGGGATTGAATCTGCGCGGCGCTCTCGGCGCTGTTCGCGCGATGTATCCTACCTGCACTGACTTTGAGCGTGAGTTTATGTCGCTGACATTCGCGCTCGCTACCGGCGTCGGCAAGACAAGGCTGATGGGAGCTTTTATCGCATATCTCTATACCCAGCATAACATTAAGAACTATTTTGTTGTTGCGCCGAACACGACCATATATGACAAGCTGAAAAGCGACCTTTCCGATCACAACAGTCAGAAGTATGTGTTCCGCGGGCTCGTGTGCTTCAGTACGCCGCCGCAGATCGTTACGGACGACGAATATAAGACAAAGCAGATCTCTCTCTTTGAATCCGATATTCGCATTTTTGTTTATAATATTGACAAGTTCAACAAAGAGGGAGCAAACATGAAAAAGGTCAACGAGATTATCGGCGACTCCTTCTATCAGTATCTTTCCGCTTTGCCCGATCTGGTGCTGATCATGGATGAATCCCATCATTACCGTGCAGAAAAGGGCGCAGCAGCATTGAATGAATTGAATCCTCTTTTAGGACTGGAGCTGACGGCTACTCCGCTTGTTGCTAAAG
>JBGULZ010000198.1:0-14938 GCA_045116595.1 Ruminococcus sp.
CAGCCTAAAGTATATGGGCGTTGCCGATAACGCCGAGATCGTCCGTCAGGAGCAAAAGGCTTCTCTGCTTGTAAACCCCAGACCGACCGGACCCGAGTATACAAAATACTCTTTCCCGTCAAAAAATATGGAATATATGGCGTCGGGAACTCCGCTGCTTACAACGGTGCTTCCGGGAATGCCGAGGGAGTATTACCCGTTTGTTTATTTGCTTGAGGACGAGTCCGCAGAGGGTATATGCAACGCTTTAAAAAGCTTTTTCACGCTTGACTTTTCCAAACGTCAGGAAAAGGGAAAACAGGCGCGGGAGTTTGTGATCAATAATAAGTCCAACATTGTACAGGCAAAAAAAATAATCGATTTTTTAACTGAAAAGAGTTAGTTTAATGATCGCTCCTAAATTAAAAGAAACAGTCAAAAAAATCAATATCAAGCTTATAATCGTTATCTACATACTTGTTTTTACGATCTCACCGTTTGTTCAGCAGGCTACAAGCCGTTATTTGACAACTTATTTTTATATGGTAATCGTTGTCGTGACAGTGGCTTTCACGTTTGTGTCCTGCAGCGTTAAACACATCAGGGAATACATCCTTTTGCTTATTCCGTTTATTTTGTTTAAGTCACTTGATATTTTAACGACCCCGAACAGCAACGTTCTTTTACGCGGATACCAGATATTGTTGTTTATGCTGCCCGTTTGCCTCGGCTTTGTTATTATGAAGAAGTATGAAAAAGAGGGAGTCGGGAGCAACCGGTTATTCACCGCGGTGATCATATTGACGTATATGATAACGTTGGTAACAACGATAGTCGGATGTATCAACAATCCGAACGCCGCGCGTGTGCTCGCAACTACAGCAAGCTCGGACGACCCCACAGCGGTGAGCTACAATTGGCAGAATATCGGCGGCTTCACCTTTGTGTATTCCTGTACGCAGCTTTATCCTCTGCTTGTTCTGAGCTTCAAACGCAGGAAGCTCAGCTTGATTTTGGTCATAGCGTTCGCGGTAGCTGAATTTATGCTAGCCATAAATACCGAGTATACAATATCTCTGATGCTCATCCTGTTCAGTTCGCTGCTGTTCTTTTTACCGAGCAATCTGACGTCGAAAAAGTTTATAATCATTTCGGTAGTTGCCGTTGTTTTGGTCGTTGTTTTCAGCAGCTTGATCGCTGTCTTGATGCAGCGCGTAGGAGAGATGATCGGCAACGAGGTGATGGCGGAAAAGATGACGGCGGTGTTCAGCGGAAAGGAAGCAATGGACAGTATGGAGGACAGGCGCGTCGACCGGTATATGCTGTCGCTGGAGACCTTCATTAAAAACCCACTATTCGGAAGTATGTTTTCCGGAGATATGGTCAAGGGCGGTCATTCATTTATTCTCGATACACTCTCTCAGTATGGTCTGGTAGGCGGGCTCCTGCTCGGCTTTATGTATTGGAGGATATTCAGGATATTCTACAAGCCCTTCAAAGACAAGCTCGGCTTCGGCTTTGTAATCTGGCTTTTTATCCAGCCCATTGTGTTGTCAACGCTCAACACGGATATGTGGTTGAATAACCTTTGTTTGTTCTCGCCTATAATGCTTATCTCGATATTCGGCGTTGACGACCCCATTGATAAAGATAATAAGAAAAGAAAATCAATTTTGTTACGACTTCCATTCAGCTGAGCAGAGGCAGGATACAGTAAAAACGGATACAGGAATAAAAGGAAATATTATGAAAAAAATGAAGATCGTTTTCGTGTGCGGGGCTGACGTCCGTAACGGCGAGCTGTGCTGCGCCTCATGGATAACCGGTTTGATCAACAACCTCACATTGGACGCCGAGCTCAGCATCGCGGGCTTTCTGCGCGACGACGCGCCCGTGACGGCGGAGTGTGCCGGACGCAGTGTAGATCTTATAAAAATAGATAAAAACGCCTCCTCAGAGGTGTTTGCAAAAAAAATAAAAGAACTCCGCCCCGATGCTGTCGTGATTTTCGGAACCGAGAAGGATCACACCCAAATCGCGGTCGAGGCGTGCAAAGCAGCGGGTGTTATCTCCCGTACAGCCTTGTTCGCCCAGGGAATAGCCTTTGCCTGCGCCGAACACTATTTGGCGGACGTTCCGTCTGATGTCGCCAAGAGATACACCTTTCGCGACGCAGCACGCCGAAGCAATATAATGACTGAGAAAAAGGTTATGGAAAAGCGTGCCGAGGTCGAAAAAAATGCAATAGGGCAGATCAGACACTTTATCGGAAGGACCTCGCTTGACTATGCTGCGCTGCGCAGATATAACCGGACGGCGAAGTATTACCGTTGCAACGATTTTATGCGTCCGTGCTTTTACAGCGGCAGTTGGAGCTATGAAGGCTGTGAGCCGTACAGGCTGTTTGTCAGCCAGTATTATTACCCGTTGAAGGGATTTCACTTTTTATTAAAAGCCGTTTCAGAGCTTAAAGAGCGTTATCCTAAGCTTAAGATAGCGGCCGCGGGATATAACCCGGTCAATTCCGGCGATTTCAAAAAAGAGCTGAAGGACAGCTCCTATATCCGCTACATAAAAGAGCTTATCCTCAAATACGGACTCGAAAATAACATCGAGTTTCTCGGGGAGCTCTCGGAAGAGGAAATGAAGCGCGAATACCTGAAGGCGAACGTTTTTGTTTTGCCCTCATCCATTGAAAACTCGCCGAACTCCCTGGGAGAGGCAATGCTCCTCGGAGTTCCCTCGGTCGCGTCATTTGTGGGCGGAGTCGGCGATCTTGCGACTCATACTTCCGACGCGCTCTTATACCCGTCAGACGCGCCGTATTTACTGGCGCACTACATCGACGAATTGTTCGGCGATCCTCAACAGGCAGTAGCCATCGGAAAGCGCGCCAAGGAACGAGCCGGATCGATATATGACATTGAGCGCAACAGAATCGCGTTTGAGGAAGCCTTGATAAGTATAGCAGACAGTGACTAAAGGAAACGATATTATGAACGCACCTACAGTGGTTTTTGCCTATAACAGACCGGATCATCTTCGCCGCACGCTTTCGGCATTGGCGGAGAATCACGGCGCGGGCGATACGGAGGTTTTTGTATTCGTTGACGGCCCGAAAAAAGGGAGCGGAAGGGCTGTTTGGGAAGAAGTAATAAGCACGGCAAAAGGCTTTGAAAATTCATTTAAAAGTATGACGCTTAAAGCTTCCGAAAATAACAAGGGACTGGCAAAGTCGGTCATTGACGGCGTAGGCGAGATAATCGAAAAGTACGGACGCGTCATTGTAGTTGAGGACGATTCCGTATCTGCGAAATCCTTTTTGAACTTTATGAACGAAGCGCTCGATTTTTACGAGAATGATCCCGAGATCTGGTCGATAGGCGGTTACACGGTCCCGATGACGATCCCGGAGGATTACGGGCACAGTGTAATTAAAACAGGACGTTCTTCAAGCTACGCGTGGGCAACCTGGAAGGATCGCTGGGATAAAATCGATTGGGAAGTCAGCGATTACGGCAATTTTAAAAAGAACTTTTCCGCGCGCAGACGATTCAATATGTGGGGCAGCGACCGCTCCGGTATGCTCGATAATCAAATGAAAGGCGCTGTCAACTCCTGGGCTATCCGTTTTGACTACGCTATGTTCAAA
The DNA here is from genome assembly GCA_045116595.1 of Ruminococcus sp. Classification (GTDB taxonomy): domain Bacteria; phylum Bacillota; class Clostridia; order Oscillospirales; family Acutalibacteraceae; genus Ruminococcoides. Next base: position 3,632 of record JBGULZ010000198.1, read on the forward strand.
AACAATATGTACAACATCGTTCCCGTTCAGTCGCTTATACAGTCTATCGGACGCGACGGAAGCGGTACTCACGATACAGACAAATCAAAAAAAGACGACTTTTTTGCCGCGGAGCTTTCCGGTGACGAGAAAATGATCACCCCCGAAAAAGTTGAGGTGGACAAGAGGATAAGACGGGAGTTTTGTAAGCCGTTTTATCTTCCGCTGAGCTTCAGGGCAAAGGAATATATAAAGAACGTATTATAAAAGGGGATGTAAAATTGAAATCTGTAGTCATTTTAGTTCCCTCTCTCGGTATGGGAGGAATGGAGCGCGTATGCGTAAACTACGCAAACCTTTTTGTAAAAAGAGGATACAGCGTTACAGTGCTCAATTTTTCTTATGATGAACCGTCTATAGTCGCGGATTTCAATAAAAAAGTTAATTATATAAAAAACTATATACCCGTTCAAAGCGTTTTTAATTCATCGCTGAGAGGATTACTAAAAGGTAAGAAAAGATTTTTACCTTGGGACATATGGATCAAATTTCACTCGCCCGAATACCTTTATAAAAAATATATTACAAAAAAATACGACATAGAGATCGCGTTTTTCGGCAGCGAGGCAATAAAAATACTCAGCGGCTCAAAAAATAAAAATTCATTTGGCTGGATCCATAACGTCAATGTTGAAAGCTACATAAACGCTCTCGGCAGTTTGGATAAAGCTAAAAAAACATATAATGAAATAAATAAGCTCGTCTGTGTTTCTCAGCAGGGTAAGGACGAGATACAAAGGGTATTCGGCAGAAGCAAGGATGTGTTTGTGGTAAATAACCCCAACAATACAGGGCTCATAAGAAAAAAAGCCGAAGAGCTTACCGTTGACAACAACGGGGTGTTCACCTTTGTAACGATCGCCCGTTTTTATGACAGGCAAAAAGGCTTTTTAAGATTGTTGGACGTCTGTAAAAGACTGAACGACGATGGCTTAAAATACAACGTATGGCTTGTCGGAGACGGCGAGGACTTTAACAGTGTAAAAGAAAAGGCAGAGGAGCTCGGACTGTCGAACGTAAAACTTTATGGCAAGCAGGGCAATCCCTATGTTTACATAAAAAGCGCAGACGCTTATTTGTCTTCATCCTATTACGAAGGCTTTAGTATGGTGATGATGGAGGCGATAATACTAAGCACTCCGATGCTCACTACGGATATTTCAGGTGCTCATGAGATGCTCGGAGACAGCGAGTACGGTCTGATCGTAGAGAACTCAGCGGACGGTCTGTACGAAGGAATGAAAAAATTTATTACAGATAAAGACCTGTACGCGCATTATCAGAAGAAGGCCGAGGAGCGAAAGGATTATTTGAGCGAAGACAGAATAATGGATCAGCTGGAGGGGTATTTTGAGTAATCCAAAAGAAAATAAAACGCCGTTGATCAGCGTAATTATGCCTGTATACAACACCTCGGAGTTTTTGGCAGAGAGTATCGAGTCGGTGCTCGCTCAGACCTTTAGTGACTTTGAGCTTATCTTGGTCAATGACGGCTCAACCGACAACAGCGGTCAAATCTGCGCTCAGTACGCTCAAAAGGATCCGCGTATTGTTGTGATCAATAAAGAAAACGGCGGCTTGGGTTCGGCAAGACAGGCGGGAATGGACGCTGCAAAAGGCAAATATATTACCTTCCCCGATTCCGACGATTATCTAAAGTCCGACGCGTACGAAAAATGTATTGATATCCTTGAAACTAAAGCGCCCGATCTGGTGCTTTTCGGTTATCGCAAGGTGTTTATGAACAAAAGCGCCGAGGGAGAGATAAAGGACGTTTTTTTGCCGGATGAGCTTGACCTGTCCACAGCCGAGCAATGCAGAGAGTATTATGCAAAGTATGTTTTCGGCGGACTGATGAATCAGACGTGGAACAAGCTTTACCGCAAAAGCATCATCGACGAGCATAATATGAAGCACGAATCATACAGGCGCGCGCAGGATTCGTTTTTTTCCGGCGAGTACTTTAAGTATATCAACAGTATGATAACGATACCTGAGGCTCTGTATTATTACAGGACTTTCGGAACACAAAATTACTGGAAAAAATTCCCGAAGGACTCATATCTGATCGATATAAAATACAATGAGTTTATGGAGAGTCAGCTGAAAGAATTCGGTATTTATGACGGCGAATCGCGCGAGCTTTGCGACAGCTGGTTTTATAACACGGTTTTGCGTGACGCAGGGTATTTTCGCAATCCAAAATGGGGGTTGACCCGCAAAGAACAGGTCGATTATGTGACAACGGTCATTACCGCCGAATATAATCAAAAACGCGCTGAAACAGCGTGGGCAAAGAGTAAAAAAACTCAGCTTATCAAAAAAAGGATTTTGGATAAGGACGCGAAAGGACTTATGCGGGATATAAAATATAATGCTTTTCGCGAGAATTGCTACTCGTTTTATTATCGTTCGGTAAGGAGGTTGATAAAAAGTGAGTAATGCACCTAAAGTCAGTGTTATAGCCGCATTTTATAATGTTGAAGCGTTTGTGGATAAATGTATCAGATCGATTTGCGAACAGGATCTGGAGGATATCGAGATAATTTTGATAGATGACGGTTCTTCTGACCGCTCCGGCGATATCTGCGATGAATACGCTCTTAAGGATTCGAGGATCACCGTGATCCATCAAGAAAACCGGGGGCTTTCCGCGGTCAGAAACAAGGGGATCTCCGTTGCCAAAGGGGAGTATATAGGTTTTGTAGACGGTGATGATTTTATAAATAAAAAGATGTATTCCGAAATGTACAGAATAATTACGGAAAATGACGCTGATATAGCTGTTTGTGCCCGCGCGGTAGTCAAGGAATACGAAATAACCGACAGTAAAGACTTTTTTGAAGAACAGGAGCCCGAAGAAATCACCGTTTTTAACAGTACCGAAGCGCTCAAGGAGATGTTTGAGTACAAAAAGTTTTGGGTCGAAGCGTGGGATAAGCTTTACAAAAAAGAATTGTTTGAGGGTATTATTTATCCGGAGGGAAAAACCCGCGAGGGTGTATATACTACATACAAGATTTTTGACACGGCGAAAAAGGTCGTATATACCAACCAAAAGCTGTATGCTTATGTTCAGAGAAAAGGCAGCATAGTGCATGCGACATTCAGCAAAAGAAATTTTGACGGATTGTACGCTTATGATGAAATGATCCCTCATTTCAGGAATGCCGATGAAGAGTTAAAGAAAAAAATATATTACAGGTGCTATGTAAAGAGCAAAATAGTTCTTGAAGAGATATGCGCAAGCGATTTTTCATTGGATTCCTTCAAATACTTTGATGAATACCGCGATTATATTATTGATCACAAGCAATATTTTTTAGAGGCTGATTTAGACGAAGAAGAGATAAAGCATATTAATAATGTTATAAACTTAGGATACGCTTACTTTTTAAAATACAAATACAGGGAATCAACTCCGAAAACCGTATTTCATTGCATAAGAAGAAAACTGACCAATCGTTGATAATGTATACACAAAAATACTAGAACCGGGGAGAATTAAAAATGGCAAAAAAATGGACCGCTATCATTGAACCGCCAAAAAAATTAATGAGCTTGAATTTGAAGGAGGTTTGGCAATATCGAGACCTGATATTGCTGTTTGTAAAGCGGGACTTTACAACAAGGTACAAACAGACGATTCTGGGACCGCTGTGGTTTTTGATCCAGCCGCTGTTTATCACTATCACCCAGACATTTGTGTTTGGCAATATCGCAAAGTTGTCTACCGACGGCCTTCCGCAGGTGTTGTTCTATATGGCAGGTAATGTTTTCTGGCTTTATTTTTCAACCTGTCTTTTAAGCACGTCAAACACATTTTTAGCAAACTCAAAATTGTTCGGAAAAATTTATTTTCCGAGGCTTACAACACCGATAGCGACCGCGATATCGTCATCGATAAACTTTGCGATACAATTTTTGATGTTTTTGGGCTTTATTCTGTTTTTTATCATTCAAGGCGCAAATGTTCGTATCACGTGGGTCGCCGCGCTGACGCCGCTGGTCGTGCTTCAGCTCGCGATCTTGGGAACGGGCTGCGGAATCATAATATCAGCGCTCACAACAAAGTACCGTGATCTGCAGGTTATGATAAGCTTTGGTGTAAATATTTGGATGTATTTATCTCCCGTTATCATTGCGGGTTCATCACTTTCGGAGCCGGTTTACAAGCTTATGATGCTCAATCCGGTATCGCCCGCTTTGGAGCTGATGCGTTACGGATGGCTCGGTTCGGGAACAACTCCGTTTGTTTATTGGGGAATAAGCATTGTTGTATCAATAGCGCTGTTCCTGCTCGGAGCACTTTTGTTCAACAAAATAGAAAAAACATTTATGGATACGGTTTAATGGAGGCAGTATGGACGAAAAAGATATTGCTGTAAAAATTGAGCATTTGAAAAAAAAGTACCGTCTCGGAGTAATAGGCGGACGGTCACTCAGCGCAGAGCTCGAGAGCTGGTTCGCAAAAAAGCGCGGCAAGGAAGATCCGAATATTCAAATCGGTAATCCGCTGGCGAATGTTAATGCAAGTTTTTGGGCGCTCGATGATATCAATTTGATAATTAAAAAGGGTGAAAGGTTGGGTATAATCGGCCGAAACGGTGCGGGTAAATCGACCTTGCTCAAAATTTTCTCCCGCGTTACAGCACCGACCGAAGGAAAAATATATATTGACGGGCGTGTATCGTCGATGCTCGAGGTCGGCACAGGCTTTCACGAGGAGCTCACGGGACGTGAAAACATCTACCTTAACGGCGCGATCCTGGGTATGACCCGTGCCGAGATCGACAGCAAAATCGAGGATATCATAGAGTTTTCGGAGTGCCGCAAGTTCGTTGATACTCCCGTAAAGCGCTATTCGTCGGGAATGACGGTAAAGCTTGCGTTCGCGGTTTCGGCGTTTTTGGACGCAGATATTCTTGTAATGGACGAGGTGCTTGCAGTCGGCGATGTAAAGTTCCAGCAAAAGTGCCTCGGAAAGATGAGCGATGTTTCTCAGGAGGACGGCAAGACAGTGCTCTATGTCAGCCACAATATGGACACGGTCCGCACGCTTTGCAACAGGTGCATTGTGCTTGACCACGGCAAGCTGATTTTTGACGGTGATGTTGAAGAGGCGATCGCGATCTATTCCGATATAAAAAGAGGAGATCTTACCCCGTATGTCGATCTTAGAAAGCATAAGCGCTACAGCTGGGTAAAATTTGTTCGTTCGGCGTCGTTTACATCGGTAGAGTTTTTAGATAAAGAAGTGAATATATTCAAAAAGGGAGAAATCGTTCGCGTTAAGCTCAAGCTTGAATCGGAACAGGATTTTCAAGACGTTAAGATCCGTTTTGGATATTACGATAACTATGAACGGAAAGTCGCGTCATCCATATGCGTTGACGCGGGAGATGTCACTGTCGGAGAAAACGAGTTTGAGTTAAGCTTGAATACCGAGGGACTGGTAGAAGGCAGTTACCGCGGCGAGCTTAGTCTGTTTATTTCAAACGATTTTGGTTCGGTCCGTGAGATCGATATTATTCCGGAAGCTTTTTACTTTGATATAGAGGACGAATCAGATTTTGAGTGGAAAGTTATGAAGTGGGGAGCTGTAAGGCTCAAAGATATGGAGCGCCGCTGATTTAGGGCGCAGGAGCGCAATGATCGTGAATGTGATTAATTGGCTATTGACAGAATAAAACAAGATTTTGTATAATACAATTATATCATTATTTGCCTTTGGCAGGTCATCGAGCGTTTGGTGATCATCTGCTTGCTTAGGAGGAAAAATGAAAAGAATAATCATAGTGTTGTGTACGGTCTTTGCGGCTGTATGCGCGGTGTTGACAGTGATCGCCCCGGATTATTTGTCAATGATAATCGTGGTGATAATGACGTTGGTCATAGCCGCGGGCTTTACGTTCGGACTCATTCCGAATATGCTGTTTTGCGCCGGACTGAAGCAGGGTCAAAAAAGTGTTGACCGTGTGCGTGAGGTCCGCGCGGACAATATCTGGACTGCCGTGACGAACATAAAACCGTTTTTTAAACAAAAAAAACTTGACGAGCTCTTTGACGGATATCTTGATAATATCAAGGATCAGGACGAAAAAGGCGTTGTTATAAGCGATATTGAGGATTATATCAACGATGATACCTTGGCTATACTCAGCTGGCGCGGAGCGGTGCTTCAAATCGCCGGTATCCTCACTGCTCTCGGATTGTTGGGAACCTTTATGGGACTTGTAACAGGTATCAGCTCGGTCGCGTTCAGCTCCGCAGAGGCTACGATGGAAAGTATCGAAAACCTGCTCGCGGGTATTTCGACCGCTTTCTATACCTCGATCGCAGGTGTAATCCTTTCGATCTTATTTAATATTGCATACCGGCTTGTTTGGAATATTATGCTGAGGGAATGCGCTCTGTTCAACGAGAAATTCCATATGTATATCCAGCCCACCGCTGATGAACAGATCAGGGCGAACCAGTACCTCAACACTGAAAAGATGATACAGTCACTCGAGGTGCTCAGAACCAACAGCAGCCTCACCCTGAGCCGCGGAACAAACGATCCCGCTCAGGAGCAGAGAATGATGATAGATATTTTGTCGGGTATGCGCCACGGCGAATTTACCTTCATACTCGAGCCCGTATGCAGTCTTGCAAACCGTAACGTTATCAAGGCGGAGAGCAAGCTGCAGTGGAACCATCCCGTGCTCGGAACGGTTCAGCCGTCGGTATATATGCCTATAGTTGAATCGGACGGCTTTATAGCAAAGCTCGATCAGTACATTTGGGAGCAGATCTGCAATACCATCCGCGCGTGGCTCGACAACGGCGCTCATCCGGTACCTGTTGTACTCAACATCCGCAAGACCGATCTGCTGGCGATCGACGTGTTCGATGTTATCCGTGAGCTCGCGGAGGAGTATGACATTGAGCCGAGGTTTATTGAGGTCGCTATCGACGAATCCGCCTACACTATCTGCCACGATGAAGCCCAAAAGGCGGAAAAGGAGTTTATTTCAAGCGGATACAAGGTCACCATCGCGAACTTCAGCGGCAACCTTGTTAAGCTGGGAGAGACCAAGGCTGATGAGATCTGCCTTGACCTTGACGCTCTTGATGATGACAGCGAGCTCGAGAGTATTTTCTCACAGGCTATGAACGCTCATCTCAACCTGACCTGCGAGGGAATATCTTCCGCAAAAATGCTTGCAGACGTTAAAAAATACGGATGCTTGGTCGGACGCGGACCGCATCTTTATTCCGAGATGTCTCTTGAAGAATATGAAAACCTGATGGATTATTATTCAGGGTAATCAATATTTAGTAATGAGTAATTATTATGAGAAGAAGAAAAAAACGAAATTACGGCGAGGAAAGCTACTGGAAAACCTCTACCGATATAATGGCGGGCGTTTTGTTGGTTATTTTGCTGATCCTTATGTTATTGCTGCTGTATATAACGCAGCTGAATAACGGTGAGAATACATACGATAATTATTTCGATCACGAGAGGGTAGCAGTCAACGACGATGAATATGATATCCAGCCGACAACGCAGTTTGATGATATTGCGAGCGGCTCCTACAATGAGCCGCCAAAGCAAAACAGCGGAAGCGGCGGAGGAGGCGAGGATGACCCCGGTGAGGATAATCCCGATATTGGTAAGCAGGACGAGGGTCATGACAAGACCGCGGTCTTTGTAACTGTTGTTGATGAGGAAACGGGCAATGTTATCAAAAAAGACGGTATCCTGTTTGAGCTTTACGCCGATAAAAACGCGGTAGGCGGTTTGCAGGTCCTGCATACCTACTATCCGACGGTAGTTGATTACAAGCAGTACCAGACCACAAAGAACGGAACGTTTTATCTTCCCGAAAAGATCTCTTTGGGCTGGTATTCATTCCACAACCTTGTCGCGCCTGAGGGATACAGCTTGGCGGAAAACTTCGATTTTGAAGTGAACGAATCTCTTGACTGGTCAGATCCGTTCCTTGTGAAGATCCCGATGTCTCCGAGCAAGAACAAGATATTTATTCGCTGCGTAGACGCCGATACCAAGGTGAAGATCGAGGGTCAGGCATATGATATTTTCGCTGCTGAAAATATCGTAACGCTTGACGGAACGGTCCGTTACAAGAGCGGACAAAAGGTAGGTACCATAACCTGTGACGCAAACGGCTACGGCGAGAGCGAAAAGCTGTATTTGGGAAAATACTATCTTTCACAAACCGTAACGGCTCCGTTTTACGCGCGGTATCTGTCAAGGATCGACGCTGAGGTCAAGCTGACAAACGCAGCAAAAGACGCGGTCGTCGTCCAGTGCAACAAAACAAAGGTCGATTTTGTTCTTACCGATGAATACTCGGGAGATCCGATCAAGGGCGCTGTATATAACGTTACCGACAAGGGCGACGTGAAGACGAATGAAAACGGAAGGATACTGATCTCCGATCTTGAGAAGAATAAAACATATTCCGTCAAGCTCAAGAGCGTTCCGAATCCGTATATGATATCCTCTGAGACTCAGGAATTCACCGTTGACAAGGACGGTCTGATAAACGGAGAGGCGCATCCCGCCTTTGAGCAGACGGCGTATATGACAAGGCTTTCCGTCGATATAAAGGATATTATCTTTAAGAACAGTGTTACGGGCACCGATCTGACGCTTTACGACGCAAATGATGTTGAAGCCGATATGTGGAATTCTTACGGCGAACCCCGTATGATCGAGGGACTTAAGCCGGGAACTTATTATCTTGAAATCGGTGAAAACAGCTCCGACAGGATCAAGATAGACGTTAAGGATACCTCGGCGGTGCAAAAGTCCGAAAACTACCTGTGGACGCTGTGGGATACGATCCTTGTTATTGCGGCGGTAGTATTTGTTGCAATTTTCGTATTTGTTATCATACGTATAATCCGTAACATAAGAAGGAAGAAGTCTAATGAACAAAAAGACAACGTTAAAGAAAAGTGATATAGTTTACCACCTGTTTAAGGGCTGGCGAATCATCCTTCTTTTCACAATAATCGGTTTTATTCTTGGAATAGCGTTTATCGGAGCGGGATATATCCGCGGAGAGATGTCCAAGGAGTACAAGATATCCTCATCGGTCGTAATTGTCGCGCTCAACGAGAAGGATCAGTTTTCGTCAAAGACGAATGTTCCTTATAAAACCGACGTTGATATCGCAAGGGATCTTACCGAGGACGCGATGTATATCTTAAAAAGCGAGAAGAATATGTCTCAGGTCATAGATATGCTCGACTTAAAGGGAGTTTCCGCGGGTATGCTCTCAAATAACCTGAGCGTAAAAAGGTACGAAGACACCGAGATACTCGAGCTGTCTTTGCTGTGGCGAAGCGAACGCGAGGGTCTGCAGATCATGGAAGCGATCAACACTTCGTCTGACAAACTGCTGATCGAGACAATGAAGATAGGCAGGATCAATGTTATTGACCAGCCGAGGGCTTCGTTTATCGTCGGCGGCAATATCGGTGTTGCAACATGGTTCTATGCCGCGATCGTCGGCTTTGTCGTAGGTATGCTTTTCTGCCTGATAAGGTTTATATTCGGAGCGACCTTGATAAACAGTTCGGATGTAGAGGATGTTTTCGAAATAGATCTGTTGGCGGCGCTGCCGTATGACAAGGAATTCGCGCAGTCAAAACAGTTCCCGGACAAGAATTCCGTAATATCGGATGACCTGAAGTCGCTTGCGCATATGCTGATGAACCGGATGGAAAAGAACAGCTATAAGAGCGTGTATATTACCTCGACCTCACGTAAAGAGGGAAGATCCGGGATCATCGCGAACGTTGCTATGTACATTTCGCAGATGGGCAAGAAAACGCTTCTTATCGACTGCGACCTTGATAATCCACAGCTTGGAACGATATTTGCCGATGAGCTCAAATATGAGCAGACGCTCAACGCCTTATACAGAGGCGACTCTGACAAAATCGACGCGGTCATGCACGTCAACGGCTGCCTTGATCTTCTGCCTGTGATTTTGGAGAAGGTTCCCGAAAACTTCAACGACGCTATGCTCGGCGCGCTGTCTGATGTTATGGAGGGTTATGATTATGTATTGATCGACGCAGCTCCTGTCGGCTCAGACGCAGAGGTTCTTCGCCTCAATGATATCGTTGACGCGGTGCTCTTTACGATCAGAAGCGACTTTGCTACCATTGACAGCATTAAGCATTCTGTATTGAGACTTGAAAAATCAGAAGTCACTGTCATAGGCGGTGTATTCAACGCGTCCAGCACTTGGAAGGACGCTTTCAAGAAACCGAAAAAGTATATGGACAATCTTGATAAGGCGGTCTCAAAAAGACGCAGAAAAGAAAAAAAGAAAAACGGTGAATAACCTTTGAGCGACCCGGCAGATGTTTGTCTGCCGGGGCTTTTTTTAAATAAATGCGTAATTTAGATATAGAATATAAAAAAATCACACAATCACAGTCGGTTTTTAACAAATATTTATATTTTATTGTTGTAATTTTTAGGAATATATATTATAATATACAGTGTATATGTGTTTCTGATGTAACGGAATGGAGGGATAGCTCTTGAGCAAAATATTCAACAAACTAAGAGAAGATCCTCATATGATAAAATACCTGTCGCCCGTGGGAGCTTGGGCGCTTGCCTTTGGCTGCGCGGTTGGATGGGGTGCTTTTATAATGCCCGGCACGACCTTTTTGCCTGTTGCCGGACCGCTCGGCTCGGTGATAGGACTGGGGCTCGGCGCGCTGATAATGATGTTGATCGCTGTTAATTTTTCAAAGGTGATAACGCGATACCCGGGACCGGGCGGTTCATACACCTATGCTTCCAAGGTGCTCGGGAACGATCACGGCTTCGTCTGCGCCTGGATGCTGCTCCTTGCGTATACTGCCGTGCTCTGGGCAAACGCGACGGCGCTTTCGCTTATTGTGCGGTATGTGATCGGCGATATATTCTGCTTTGGCTTTTCGTACGAGGTAGCGGGGTATACGGTATATTTGGGAGAAGTTCTTCTGTCATTCGCGATCTTGCTTTTAGCAACACTGATATGTGTCTTCAGCAAAAGAACAGCAAATTGGGTACAGATCATCTTGGCGCTGGCTTTGTTTATACTGATCGCGGTTTGCTTTATCGCGGTTGTGATCCACCGCGGCGGATTGTCGGGAATAGAACCGCCATTCAAACAGGGAAGCTCGCCGGCGTGGCAGGTGTTGGGAATACTGATGCTCGCGCCGTGGGCGTTTATAGGATTTGAG
>JBGULZ010000199.1:0-3115 GCA_045116595.1 Ruminococcus sp.
AAAAGCTCATATTTTTATCAAAAGTAAGGGAAAAATGCGTATTTTCGGTTTTTTCGGTAATAATTCTGAGTGTGTTTTGAGCGCAAACGGCTTTTTTTCCGTTTTTGAGCTCTACGGATCCTCCGCTTTTGAGCATTGCAACTATCAGCTCAATGTGGCGTCTTTCAGCGCCGGCATCATTTTCCCTGCACAGCTTGGCGACAGCCGCCTTTAATACTGCGGGATCGTTTTTGAGCAACGCTTGTGCGTTATAGCCGTATTTTTCTTTTGAAGAATTAAGACAGTTTTGCGCGCTCTTTTCAAGGAATTCCGAAATCTCAGACGCGTCGCGTGAAAAAGCGAGCATAGCGTTTTCCGCCTGCGGATTGATCTCCTTCAACGCGGGGATCACCTTATGGCGGATCTTGTTACGCGTGTAGCTATCCGACATATTAGTGCTGTCGGTGACAAAGCCGAGTGAATTTGCCCCGCAGTAGCTTTCGATCTCATCCCTTGTGAGCGTGATAAGCGGTCTGATGATGTTCCCTCTTTTGGGCGGGATCGCCGCCGCGCCCGCCAATGAGCTGCCTCTGCACAGGTTAAAAATCAGGGTCTCGGCGTTATCGCTCGCGGTGTGAGCCGTTGCGACCTTGGCGTTGAGCTTAGCGCTCAGCTCGTCAAAAAATTTGTACCGCTCGTTCCTGCCGCAGAGCTCGGCGCTGATTTTTTGCTCGGCGCTGAGCTTGGGAACATCAATATGCTTTACAAAAAGTTGAATATTATAATTCTCACACAGAATTTTACAGAATTTTTCATCATTATCGGCTTCCTCGCCGCGGATACCGTGGTTGAGGTGCGCGGCGTAAAGCTTCAAATTATATTTTTCTTTTGTAAAATTAAGAATGCTGAGAAGCGTCACAGAGTCCGCTCCTCCCGACAGCGCGATGATAACGCTGTCGCCGCCGGATAACAGGTCGTATTTTTCGATTGCCGCCTCCGCTTTGATAATCACCTCGGCAGCTGTACCGTTACGGCTCATGGTGGCGGTTGTCGGTTCCGGTAAATCGCATAAACTCGCCCTGCCAGTGAAGCTTTACGGTGTTGGTCTCGCCGTGGCGGTTCTTTGCGACAATACACTCGCCCGAATTCATATCTGCTGTGGGAGCGGCGTTCTCTCCGCCCTCTTTATCGTAATAGCCCTCGCGGTAGAGGAAAAGCACGATGTCGGCGTCCTGCTCGATCGAACCTGAATCTCTCAGGTCGGAAAGCTGAGGACGGTGGTCGCCCGTGCGCTGCTCGGAAGCACGCGAAAGCTGTGATAACGTGATGATGGGAACGTTTAGTTCCTTTGCCATGATCTTGAGATTTCGGGTGATCGCCGAGATCTCCTGAACGCGGTTGTCGATCCTTCTGCCGCTCGCCATAAGCTGGAGGTAGTCGATAACGACCAAGTCAATGTTTTTGAGCCTGCGGAGCCTCGACTTCATCTCTGTGATGGTGATAGTTGAGGTGTCGTCAAGGTACAGCGGAGCTTCTTTTAGAATATCGCTCGCGGGGATAAGGCGGTTCCAGTCCTCGTCGTTGAGCTTGCCCGTGCGCAGCTTTGTTCCGCCGACGAGCGCTTCCGATGACAAAAGACGGCTGGCGAGCTGTTCCTTGGGCATTTCGAGCGAGAAGAACGCTACCGTCTTTTTTGACTTACAGGCAACGTTGCGCGCGATATTGAGCGCGAAGCTCGTCTTACCCATACCGGGACGGGCTGCCAAGATGATTAGGTCGGAGCGGTTGAGTCCGGTGATCATCCTGTCGAGATCCTCGATACCCGTCGGAACAGGGCGCAGAGAGTCATCAGCCTCGCGGTTTAATGAATCGAGTCTGGCAAAGGTCTGGAACAGCACCGAGTCGATGCGCTCGAGCCCTGTTTTGCTGCTGTCGGAGCGGATGTCAAAAAGCCTTTGCTCCGCCGAATCGAGCAAAAGAGAAGTATCTCCCTCGCCCGCAGTTGCCTCGTCGATCGTCTTGCGCGACGCTGTGATGAGCAGCCTGAGCTGATATTTTTCTTTGATTATTTTGGCGTATTCCTCGGCGTTGGAAATCGACGGACAGTTTTCCGCCAGATCCATAATGTAAGTTTTTCCGTTAGCCTCGTCGAACGCGCCGCTCTTTTTTAATCTGTCAAGCAGAGTTACAACGTCAATAGAAGTGCCGAAGTTCATCATATCCTGCATCTGTTGGAAAATCTGCTTATGCAGTCCAATATAGAAGAATTCAGGCGAAGTAACGTGGTCGAGCACCTTGTCAAAAACAGTGCTGTCAAGGATTATAGCTCCAAGCACAGCCTGTTCCGCCTCGGCGCTGTACGGCAGAGTTGAAAACTCGCTTGTAAATTCCGTATTAGCCATTTTGGTTTCCTTAAAGTTTTTTAAGCCTCTGATACTTGGATCTCAATATTCGCGGAAATTCCGGTGTAAAGCTTTACCTCCGCGCTGTATGTACCGAACTCCTTGATGTCGCGCTCAAGAACCACCTTGCGCTTGTCGACATTGATGCTGTACTGCTTTTTGATCTCCTCGGCCACCTGCTTTGCGGTGATGCTGCCGAAGAGCTTGCCGCCCTTGCCGGCTCTGGCTGTCATCTTGAAGGTCTTGCCCTCAAGGGTTTTCTTGTTAGCCTCTGCCTGAGCCTTTGCGGTGTCGATTTTGAACTGCTTTGAGTTCTCGGCGTTTTTATACTCGTTCATAGCTTGGGCGTTGGCTTCCTTTGCCATATTCTTGGGAAGCAGAAAATTTCTGCCGTAGCCCTCGGATACGTCAACGAGCTCGCCTTTTTTGCCGAGCGACTTTACGTCTTGCAATAAAATTACCTTCATTGTATTTCAACTGCCTTTCTGTGCTGTTATTCTTCGTTATCATCGAGCACGCTGTCTATAGCCATCCTTAGCTGTTCGTAAGCGGACTCGAAGGTCGTATTGTAAAGCTGAGTCGCAGCCATCGTCTGATGACCGCCACCGCCGATTTTCTCCATAATGAGCTGAACGTTGACGCGTCCGTAGCTTCGCGCCGAAATTTTGAGCTTTTCGGTGTCGCCGAAAATTACGAATGACGCTACGATGCCCTTTAGAGTGAGCATTTCGTCA
>JBGULZ010000200.1:0-2443 GCA_045116595.1 Ruminococcus sp.
TCGGTCTCATCCTCTTTGAGTTTGAGCTTAACGCCCTCCATATCGGACTTAGCGTCCTTTAACGTCTGCTCAAAATCAGCATAGAACTCATTAAGCAGCTCATCCCACTGAACATCGCCGCTCTCAACGCTGTCGAGCTCCTCCTCCATCTGGGCGGTAAACTTGACATTTACAATATTCGGGAAGCGCTCCTTCATCAGCTTGGTAATAACCTCGCCCAATTCAGTCGGTACAAGAGTCTTGCCCTCGCGCTTGACATACTCACGGCTTGTGAGCGTTGTGATGGTAGCGGCATATGTTGAAGGTCTGCCGATTCCGTACTCCTCAAGCGTTTTGATAAGCGAAGCCTCGGTATACCTTGCAGGAGGCTGAGTAAAGTGCTGATTCTTTTTGAGCTCTCTGAGCTTTACGGGCATATCCTTTTCAAGCTCGGGAAGCTGTGAGGATTTTTCCTCTGCCTCGTCCTTGCCCTCAACATAAAGCGCGGTAAAGCCGGGGAATGAAACATAATAACCCGAAGCCTTGAATGTATAACCGTTGGCTTCGATATCAGCCTGAGTTGTCTTTTGAACGCACTCAGCCATCTGAGAAGCCGTAAAGCGGCTCCAAATCAGCTTATAGAGCTTATACTGATCACTCGTCAAGCTCGACTTGATCTTATCGGGCTCAAGAGAAGGCATTGAGGGTCTGATAGCCTCGTGACCGTCCTGAGCGTTTTTACGTGATTTGAAGAATCTCGGCTTTGCGGGCAGATAATCGCTTCCGTAAGCCTGCTCAATGTACTTTGTAACTTCATCTATAGCGTAATTTGAAATTCTGAGAGAGTCGGTTCTCATATAGGTGATAAGACCGGTCGCGCCCATACCCTCGATCTCAACGCCCTCGTATAGCTCCTGGGCTACCTTCATTGTGCGCCTTGACTGGAAGCCTAACTTTCTTGAAGCCTCCTGTTGAAGCGTTGAAGTTATGAACGGCGGAGCAGGTGACTTTTTACGCGTACCGTGCTTGACCTTTGTAACAACGTACTCAGCGCCCTCCAAATCGGATTCTATCTTATCCGCCTGCTCGGCGTTTTGAATTTTGATTTTTCCGTTTTTATCGGAATAAAGGCTTGCAGAGAAGGATTTTCTGCTGCCCTTTGGTATAAATTTCGCGTCGATCGTCCAGTATTCCTCAGGCTTGAATTTCCTGATCTCGTTTTCTCTGTCAACGATTATCCTCAAAGCAACCGACTGGACGCGGCCCGCCGAAAGACCTCTGCGGATCTTCTGAGAGATAAACGGGCTGAGCTTGTAGCCCACAAGCCTGTCGAGGATCCTTCTCGCCTGCTGGGCGTTTACAAGGTCGGTGTTGATCTCACGGGGATTTGACATTCCGTTTTGAACGCCTGTTTTTGTGATCTCGTTGAACTCTACGCGCTTGCAGTAGTCCTCGGGAAGTCCGAGGATATACGCCAAATGCCAAGAGATAGCCTCGCCCTCGCGGTCGGGGTCGGTCGCGAGGTAAACGCTGTCGCTTTTATCCGCGAGCGCTTTGAGCTCTTTAACGAGCTTTTCTTTTCCTTTGATAATATCGTATTTCGGTGCAAAATTATTTTTGATGTCAACGCTGAGCCTTGCTTTGGGCAAATCCCTCACATGACCCATAGAGGCAACTACCTCATAATCTTTACCGAGATACTTTTTTATAGTCTTTGCTTTGGCAGGAGACTCCACAATTACCAAATCTGACATTATTTTCCTCCTGTTATTTAAGAAAAAATCTTCTGCCCGGCTCCGCGCCTGCAACTCCCATTATCTGGAGCTGGGTCAAAGCTACTGAGACCTTGAACACAGGCAAATTAACCCTTGCGGCGATCTCGTCTATGTGCACAGGTTCGGCAGATAAGAATTCATATACCTTTTTCATATCGCCCTTTAGCTTCAAGTCACGCTTTTGAACGGGCGGTTTTTCAGCGGGTTTTGGTTTTTCCGCTATCTGCTTTGGTTTTTCGGATTTAGAGGTTCTTACTCCCTTGACGGGAATCTCCTCGATATCCATAAGGTTAAGGCTGTCGATGTCCTGAACCTCTTCATCTATATATATGTTGTCAAATGAAGACAAAATATCCATAAAATCGGTCACCGGAATCGCCGTGCCCTCTTTTATACGTGCGTTTGAGCCCTCGTTTTGCGGGCTGTTGTTGCCGAGCAAGGCAAACAATTCCTTGCCCATTTCAAGAGCATAGTTAGCCGTTATCAGCGATCCGCTCTTACTACCCGACTCAATTATCAAAACTCCGTTTGAAAGCGCCGCGATTATCCTGTTGCGCGCCGGGAACTGATAGCCGATCGGCGGAGTGTCGGGCGGATACTCCGAGATAACAGCGCCGTCCTTTGTAATGGCGTCGCGCATACCTTTGTTATCGGGAAGATAATTATAATTGATACCGCAGCCCAATACG
>JBGULZ010000201.1:0-6894 GCA_045116595.1 Ruminococcus sp.
AAACATCTCCTTATTTACGGAGTTGTAGATGTGCATTGCGGCTTTTTTGTTTTGGAGCGCAAAGTCGATCCCGGTCAAAATGCTCTCATAAATCGATGCGTCCGAACCGAGGGATACTATCTCGTCTATCTGCTCGTTTAGGATCTCTTCAACAAGTGACGGAATATCGTTGTAGTGATAATAAAACGAATTGCGGTTGATTTTGCAGTCCTCAGCGATTTCTTTTACGGTTATTTTGCTCAGCGGCTTTTGATTGAGGAGCTTTAAAAACGATTGTTTGATCGCGCCCTTTGTAAGCGATGTCATACCTCACCTCAAAGTTGATTCTTTACTATATTGTATCACAGCCCGGTTTTCTTTTCAAGTGCCGGCGGAAAGCATACGCACAAAACAGCGGAGTTGATATAATTTTTGCAAAATAAAAAGAGGACGGCTGACCGTCCTCAGTTTAATTACGATTTGATTATGAGTTTGCCTCGATGTAAGATACGAGAGCGCCGACTGTCTTGATGTTTTCGATTTCCTCATCGGGAACCTCAACCTCAAACTCGTCCTCGATTGACATAAGAAGGTCTACTACGTCGAGTGAATCCGCGCCGAGATCCTCCTGAAGATCTGTGTCAACTGTGATCTTATCCTCTTCTACGTCAAACTGCTCAGCAAGGATAGCCTTTACTTTTTCTAATACCATTATAATTCCTCCCTAAGTTAAATTGCACTCCTAATTGTTATAGACAAGAGCACTATTTTTATGCTACAATGGTTTTGTTGCAAATAAATTTGCTACTTAAATATTATTTATATTTACTCCCTTTGTCAATACGAAAATCGAAATTTCTTAAACTTTTTAGGTTTTGCATAAATAAATGTCATTATAACCAAAAATGAATGGCTGATTTTGTGTAATATGCTTTCACAAAATCAGCGGAATATATGGAGGAATTGCTATGAACACACAACATTTTGCGGTTATCGGCCACCCGATCGGACACACAATGTCGCCTTTTATTCATAAACGGCTTTTTGAGCTTGCGCAAATCGACGCCGATTACACAAAAATTGACGTCGCTCCCGAAAATTTGGGCGGGGATTTTAAGAATACCCTCTCAAAATTAGACGGATTTAATGTGACGATCCCTCACAAAGAGAATATTATCCAATACCTTGACGAGATAGACCCCAAGGCAGAGATGTACGGCAGCGTCAATACCGTAGCGGTCAAGGACGGAAAATCCAAGGGCTATACCACCGACCCAGACGGTTTTTTGAAGGCGCTCGAGACGGCGGGGATCGAGCTAAAGGGCAGGATCATGATTTTGGGCTGCGGCGGCGTTGCGCGTACAATGGCGTATGAAATAGCGAAAAAAGGACTCGAGTTTGAGTTCGCGGTTCGCCCCGAGAGCGTTTGCAAGGCAGGGCTTTTGTGCCTTGACATCACCAAAAAGATACCTGAGGCAAAGGTGAGCTTCGGGCTGATAAACCAGATCGTCGGCAATGTTGACGTGCTGATAAACGCTACGCCCGTGGGAATGTACCCGAACATTGACGAATTACCGATAGTTCCGTGCGCCGTCGGCAGGTGCGCCTCGGTTTATGACGCGATCTACAACCCGCTTGAGACCGCCTTGGTAAAACGCGCAAAGGCAAACGGTTCAAAGGCGGCAGGCGGAATGTCGATGCTCGTTTGGCAGGCTGCAGTGGCTCAAACGATCTGGCACGGCAAGAGCTTTGACAAAGAGGACATAGAACAGCTTTGCGTTGACGCTTCAAACGAGCTTTTATCCAAATAGGAGAATTATGAACAATATAGTGTTATGCGGCTTTATGGGCTGCGGAAAATCGACAGTCGGCAAAAATGTCGCGCGCAAGTCCGGCAAGAAGTATGTAGATATGGATCATTATATCGAAGAAAAAGCGGGTATGCGCGTATCCGAGATCTTTGAAAAGTACGGAGAACAGGGCTTTAGGGATATGGAGCACGAGGCGTGCGTCGAGCTGAGTAAAGAAAAAAACCTTGTGATCGCCTCGGGCGGCGGCGCGCTGACCTTTGAGCGCAATGTTGAGGTATTCAAGGAAAACGACACCATCGTTTTGCTCGACGTCGACTTGGAAACGATCAAATACAGGCTTCGCAACGACAAGAAGCGTCCCCTGCTGCAGCGTCCCGACAAAGACGAGGTTATGAAGGAGCTTTACGAAAAGCGGCTCCCTCTGTATAAAGCCGCGGCGGACATCACCGTTAAAGGGCGGTCTACCCCGCTGAAAACCGCTTTTGCGGTCATGGACGCGGTACGGCTGAGCAATAAACAACACACTTGATTAAAACGGCAGAAAATGCTAAAATAGTAATATCATTTTTTACGGGGGAAAATATGAAAATCGCAGTTATTGGGTTAGGGATAATCGGCGGCAGCTTTTGCAAAGCAATAAAAAAACATACAGACCACACGGTTATGGGAATCAACCGCACTCCCGCTGTTGCCGAGCAGGCGCTAAAGGACGGCTCTATCGACGTTATCGGAACAAAGGAAACGCTCAGTGAAGCTGACGTTATCTTCCTTTGTATGTATCCGCAGGCGTGCGTTGATTTTATAAAGGAATACGGCAAATACATAAAAAAAGGAACGCTCGTCACCGATTCTTCCGGAATAAAGAGCGCGATCTGCCCAGAGCTAAAAAAGCTCTCTGAAGAGTTCGGATTTATTTTTGTAGGCAGTCACCCGATGGCGGGCAAGGAGAAAAACGGCTACGGAGTGTCTGAGGCGGAGCTCTTTGAGGGCGCGAGCTTTATTATAACCCCCTGCGGAGCCGACCCGGAATACGGAAAAAAGCTTGCGGAGCTGGCGCTGTCGATCGGCTTCGGTCAGATAAAAATCACCACTCCCGAGGAACACGACAGGATGATCGCGTTCACCTCTCAGCTTCCGCACGTTTTGGCGTGCGCTTATGTGCTCAGCCCGTGCTGCCCGAACCACGAGGGCTTTTCAGCGGGAAGCTACCGCGATGTGTCGCGCGTTGCCAACATAAACTCAAAGCTCTGGACCGAGCTGTTTTTGGAAAACCGCGAACCGCTCACACAGGACCTTGACATATTTATCAACAACATCACAAGCATCAGAAATGCTATAGAAAATGAGGACAAGCAGACGCTTGAGGACCTGCTCGAGCAGGGTCACAGGATCAAGCAGACTTTGGGAGAATAAGATGAAAACCGTACACGTCAGCACAGGAAAACCATATGATATCTTTATTGAGCGCGGGATAATCGGCTCTTGCGGTGAGTACGCTAAAAAGCTGTCTTCCGCCCAAAAAATCACCGTTGTAAGCGACACGAACGTCGCGCCGCTGTACCTTGATCCCGTAGTATCTTCCCTTAAAAAGGAAGGCTTTGAGGTCAACGCGTTCATTTTTGACGCGGGTGAGCGGAGCAAGCATCTGGGAACCATCAAGGATATTTACGATTCGCTCGCGGATTTTTCTATGACACGAAGGGATATTATGATCGCGCTGGGCGGCGGAGTCTGCGGAGATATGGCAGGCTTTGCGGCGGCTACTTATCTGCGCGGGATAGATTTTATCCAGATACCAACATCGCTTTTGGCTCAGGTGGATTCATCCGTTGGCGGAAAAACGGGAGTTGATCTGCCGCAGGGCAAGAACCTTGTCGGAGCGTTTCATCAGCCGATCGCGGTTTTGATCGACCCCGACGCGCTTAAGACCCTCCCCGACGATTTTATTACCGACGGTATGGGCGAGGTCATAAAGTACGGCTGTATCAAGGACGCGGAGCTGTTTGGATTTTTAGAAAACAACGATGTGCTCGATCATATCGAGAGTGTGATCGAGACCTGCGTAAAGATAAAACGCGACGTTGTAAGCCGCGATGAACGCGAAAAAGGCGAGCGTATGCTCCTTAATTTCGGTCACACGCTCGGCCACGCGATAGAAAAGCTGAACGGATTCAGCCAGATCACCCACGGGATGGCGGTCGCGATCGGTATGGTTTTGATCGCAAAGTCAGGCGAGAAGAACGGAATTACCGAACCCGGAACGTCCGAGAGGATAACCGCGCTTTGTGAGAAATATGACCTGCCGACCGCTACAAGCCTGAGCTTTGCGCAGATCGCCGACGCCGCGAAGAATGATAAAAAATCCGCCGGAAGCAGCATAAATCTTGTTTTGCTCAGTAAAATCGGCGAGAGCTTTACACAAAAGATCGAGCTTGATAAACTCGAAGAATTTATAACCGTTTAAGAGGTAACTTATGCCGAACGTAAAATATTTACCCTACACCCCAAGCGGCACAGTCGCCGCGCCGCCGTCAAAGAGCGACGTTCACCGTGCGATAATCTGCGCGGCGTTGTCGGGCGGCGTATGCACGATCACACCCGTCGCGCTGTCAAACGACATTAAGGCAACGATCGGCTGTGTTGAGGCACTGGGAGCCAAAACAAGCATAGAAAAAGATGTGCTGACCGTTGACGGAACTGACATTTTCAAGAACAAAACCGCAACGCTCGACTGCATTGAAAGCGGCAGCACGCTTAGATTTTTGATACCCGTCGCCGCGGCAGGCGGTATAGACGCGGAATTCATCGGAAGCGGAAGCCTTGTTACACGCCCAATAGGGTTGTACAACGACATTCTTCCGGACAAAGGCGTTACACTTGACAACGATAACGGTTTGCCGCTTAAAATCGGCGGTAAGCTCAAGGCCGGCGTGTTCAAAGTCCCGGGCAACATAAGCTCGCAGTTTATCTCGGGCTTACTGTTCGCGCTTCCGCTGCTCAGGGGCGACAGCGATATTATCCTGACCTCGCCCATACAGAGCGCGGGCTATATAAATATGACTATCCGCACGATGGAAAAATTCGGAATAGAGGTCGACGTCACTGATACCGGCTGGCACGTCAGAGGCAGCCAGCACTACATCCCGTCCGACCACAAAACCGACGGCGACTGGTCGCAGGCGGCTTTTTATCTTGTTTCGGGCGCGATCAACGGTGAGATAACCGTTAATAACCTTAACACCGATTCAAAGCAGGGCGACAGAAAAATCGCTGAACTACTGCGTGAATTCGGCGCGGATGTGATACAGGAAGCCAACTCGGCGACTGTCAAAAAGAGCAAGCTCAGCGCGATAGAGATCGATGCTTCGCAGATCCCCGACCTTGTTCCCGCACTGGCAGTCTGCGCCGCGTTTGCCGAGGGCACAACCAAAATCACCAACGCCGAAAGGCTGAGGATAAAGGAAAGCGACAGGCTGAGATCCACCGCGGCGCTGATCAACTCACTCGGCGGAAACGCCGCCGAGCTCCCTGACGGGCTTGAGATCACAGGCAGCAAAAGCCTTATCGGCGGCACGGCAAAGGGCTTTAACGACCACAGGATAGTGATGTCCGCGGCAATCTGCGCGGCTGGCTCACAAAACCCGATAATCTGCACCGACGCGCTTAGCGTCAACAAGAGCTATCCCGGGTTTTTCAGCGACTACAACAGCGCAGGCGGAAAATCAGAAATTTTGGATCAAGAGGAATAAATATGTCATCAACCTTTGGAGATAAAATCAAAATATCCGTATTCGGTGAGAGTCATGGCAACGGCATCGGCGTTGTGATAGACGGGCTCCCGGCGGGTGAGAAAATAGATTTGGAGCAGGTTTACGCCCAAATGGCGCGCCGCGCTCCCGGTAGAGATAAGACCGCGACTCCGCGCAAAGAAAGCGATACCCCAAAGATCCTATCGGGTATGCTCGGCGACACGCTTACGGGCGCTCCGCTGTGCGCCGTGATAGAAAACACAAACACACGCTCAACGGATTACGGCAACCTGCTCACAACCCCCCGCCCGGGTCACAGCGACTACGCGGCGTTTGTCAGGTACAAGGGCGCTAACGATATCCGCGGCGGCGGCCATTTTTCCGGCAGGATCACCGCCCCGATAGTTTTTGCGGGCGCTGTTTGCAGGCAGCTGCTCGAGAAAAAGGGCATAAAAATCGCCGCTCATATCCAATGCATAGGCGGCGTTTACGATGATAAATTTGACCCGACTGCTGTTTCAGATGAGCTTATGGACAGGCTCAGCGCCTCGTCCTTCGCGCTGATAAACCTCGACATAGAGCAAGCTATGCGCGATGAGGTCGAAGCCGCTAAGGCCGAGCTCGACAGCGTAGGCGGTGTTATAGAATGTGCGGTCACAGGCGTTGAAGCGGGCTTTGGCGAGCCGATGTTTGACGGCGTTGAGGGCGTTATTGCCAAGGCGGTGTTCGCTATCCCCGCGGTAAAGGGCGTTGAGTTCGGAGCGGGCTTTGAAGCGTCAAAAATGAGAGGCTCGCAGAACAACGATCCGTTCCGTATGGAAAACGGCAGGGTCGTTACCGAAACAAACAACTGCGGCGGTATTTTAGGCGGAATAACGGACGGAATGCCGATTATTTTCAGGGCGGCGATAAAGCCCACGCCTTCGATAGCGCAAAAGCAAAAGACGGTCGATTTACAAAGACGCGAAAACGCTGAGCTTGAAATCAAAGGCAGACACGATCCGTGCATTGTGCCGAGGGCTGTGCCTGTTGTTGAAGCGGCAGCGGCGATCGCGTTGATCAATATTATTCAGGAGGAAATATGAGGGATATTTGCGAGATAAGAGCGGAAATTGACAGCATTGATGATCAGATAATCGAGCTATTCAAGCGCAGGATGGATTGTTCAATGGAAGTTGCGGAGTATAAATACGAAAACAACATTCCGATCCTTAACGTACAGCGCGAGGAGGAGATTTTGAGCTCTGTACAAAAAAAGGGAGGTAAATACTACCTTTATTCAAGAATGCTTTTTGAAGAGATAATGTCATTGTCACGGGCTCTCCAAGAAGAATACATACGCAGAAAAAAAAGCG
>JBGULZ010000202.1:0-6562 GCA_045116595.1 Ruminococcus sp.
ACACCTACACTCTCAAGGGACTCCCGCCGGGACCGATCTGCAACCCCGGAATGGAGGCGCTCAAGGCGGCGCTTATGCCCAAGGAAACAAGCTACTACTACTTCTGCCACGACAGCAACGGCAAGGCGTACTACGCTTCTACAATCGGAGAGCACGAAGCTAATTTGGAGTATATTGATTGATATGATTAAACCGGAAATACTATCACCGGCAGGGGATTTTGATTGTCTGCAGTCGGCTTTGAACTTCGGAGCCGACGCGGTATTCCTCGCGGGCAAGATGTTCGGTATGAGGTCGTCACCGAAGAATTTTGACACCGATGACCTCAAAAAAGCCTGCGATCTTGCCCATTCAAAAGGGAAGAAGATACATGTGACCTGCAATATCCTGCCGAAAAACAGCGAGCTGCCGCAGCTCCCAGAGTTTCTTGAATACGCTCAGGACTGCGGAGTAGACGCGCTGATAATCGCTGATATGGGCGTGCTCGAGGCGGCAAAGCGCTACGCTCCGAAGGTCGCGCTCCACGTCTCCACCCAGGCAGGCGTCACCAACTACGCCACTGCCAACGCGCTGTATAATATGGGCGCGTCAAGGGTCGTGATGGCGAGGGAGATACCCCTTGACGAGATCGCCGAGATCCGCGCCAAAACCCCAAAGGAGCTCGAGATCGAGTGCTTTGTCCACGGGGCGATGTGCGTATCGTTCTCGGGCAGATGTCTGATTTCAAGCTATCTTACGGGCAGAGACGCCAACCACGGCGACTGCGCCCAGCCCTGCCGCTGGAAGTACCATCTTTATGAGGAAAAGCGCGAGGGTCAGTTTTTCCCCGTTGAGGAATTCGACGGCGGAACTTACCTCTATAATTCGCGCGACCTGTGTATGATCGAGCACATCCCCGAGCTTGTAAAGGCGGGGGTGTCGAGCTTCAAAATAGAGGGCAGGGCAAAGTCCTCTTACTATGTAGCGGTGACAACTAACGCTTACCGCCACGCGGTCGACGATTACCTCGCCGAGGGCGAGAGTTTCAAGCTAAAGCCCTGGATAAAAGAGGAGCTCGAAAAAATCAGCCACCGAGAATACAGCACAGGCTTCTACTTCGGCTATGAGCCCGGGCAGACCACGGACAACGGCGGTTATATCCGCCACTACGACGCCGCGGCGTTTTGCGAAAAGAGTATTGACGACACGACCTCGGTGATATCCCAGCGCAACAAGTTCTGCGTGGGCGATACCCTTGATGTTCTTCCGCCGAGCGGAGTGCCGTTCAATATAAAATGTATCTCGCTCACAAACGAAAACGGCGAGCCCGTTGACAGCGCTCCCCACCCGATGGAAGTGCTGACGATGAGATCCGATAAACCCGTTCCCGCGGGCTCGGTAATAAGACGCAAACGCGAACAATAAAAACTTTTTGTAGGGGCGGACCCGTGTGTCCGCCCGTCGAACCGTCATTTTCTATCGACCCGATCAATAATTAGGAAAGAATTGTTTTCCTATCCGCGGGCGGACACATAGGTCCGCCCCTACAATGTAACGGAATAATTTTATCCTATTACGAAATGATGCACAAAATAATACAACTATACACTAAGGAGTAATCAAAATGCAATGGACAGGACTAAACGAGCTTAGAGAAAAATTCCTCGAGTTCTTCGAGTCAAAGGGCTGCCTGAGGCTGCCCAGCTTCCCGCTCGTTCCAAAGGATGACAACAGCCTTCTGCTTATCAACAGCGGTATGGCTCCCATGAAAAAGTACTTCACAGGCGAGGTAACTCCTCCGCGCAAGCGCGTTACCACCTGCCAAAAGTGTATCCGCACGCCCGATATCGAGCGCGTCGGAATCACAGCGCGCCACGGTACGTTCTTTGAGATGCTCGGAAACTTCTCTTTCGGCGATTATTTCAAGCGCGAAGCTACCGCGTGGGCTTGGGAATTCTTCACCGAGGTTCTCGAAATGCCCACCGAGAAGCTCTACGTCTCGATTTATCAGGACGACGACGAGGCATATGACATCTGGACAAAGGAAGTCGGCGTAGACCCGTCGCATATGGTTCGCCTCGGCAAGGAGGACAACTTCTGGGAGCACGGCTCAGGTCCCTGCGGACCCTGCTCCGAGATCTACTTTGACCGCGGCGAGGACAAGGGCTGCGGAAGTCCCGACTGCCACGTCGGCTGCGAGTGCGACCGCTTTGTAGAGGTCTGGAACCTCGTGTTCACCCAGTTTGAAAACGACGGCAAGGGCAACTACACTCCGCTTGAGCACCCCAATATCGACACCGGTATGGGCCTTGAGCGCCTTGCGTGCGTTATCCAGGGCGTTGACAACCTTTTCCTTGTCGACACCGTTCAAAATATTATGAAGCATATCTCCGAGATCACCGGAGTAAACTACGGCGATGGCGAAAAAAGCGACGTTTCGCTGCGCGTTATCACCGACCATATCCGCAGCACTACCTTTATGATAGGCGACGGCGTAATGCCCTCAAACGAGGGCAAGGGCTATGTCCTGCGCAGACTTATCAGGCGCGCCGCGCGTCACGGCAGGCTTATCGGCTACAAGCAGCCGTTCCTCTACAAGGTTTGCGACACCGTCATCAATGAGAACCTCAAGGCTTATCCCGAGCTCGATGAAAAGCGCGAGTTCATCACAAAGGTCGTCCGCATCGAGGAGGAGAGTTTCGCAAAGACCGTTGAACAGGGCTTTAAGATGCTCCAGAATATAATGGAGAACAGCGAGGTCAAGACAATCAGCGGCGAGGACGCGTTCAAGCTCAACGATACCTACGGTTTCCCGATCGACCTAACAAGGGAGATTTTGCAGGAGAGAGGTATCAAGGTCGACGTTGACCGCTTCCAGGAGCTTCTTAAAGAGCAGAAAAAGCGCTCCCGCGACGCCCGCAAGAACGCCGGAGCGGACGCTTGGATAAGCGATTCCACCGACCTTTCCGATATAGCTGACACAGAGTTTGTCGGATATACCGACCTCAGCTGCGAAGCCAAGATCTTGGCTGTCGTCAAGAACGGCGAGATAGTTGAAGCCGCCGGAGAGGGCGAGAGCGTAGCCATCGTGATTGACAAAACTCCGTTCTACGCAGAGAGCGGCGGACAGGTCGGCGACACAGGTATCATCACCGCCGACGGCGTTGAGATCGAGGTCGACAACACAACAAAGGACACCTCGGGCAATATCTTTATCCATTCCTGCCTCGTCAAGAGCGGCGGTATCACGACCGGTCAGACGGTTGCCGCCGAGGTCGATAAAAAAAGGCGCGAGGATATTATGCGCAACCACACCGCGGCTCACCTTTTGCAGAGCGCGCTGCGCGAGGTTTTGGGCAACCACGTCCAGCAAGCGGGTCAGCTCGTTACCGACAGCTACCTCCGCTTTGACTTCACCCATTTTGAGGCGATGACAGCCAAGGAAATGCTCGACGTCCAGCAGCTTGTAAACGATAAGATATTTGAGGCTATAGACGTTGAGACCCGCGAAATGCCTATTGAAGAAGCCAAAAAGCTCGGCGCGACCGCGCTGTTCGGCGAAAAATACGGCGACGTTGTCCGCGTAGTAAGCGCCGGCGATTTCTCGGTAGAGTTCTGCGGCGGTACTCACGTTAAGAATACCGCGAACCTCGGATTGTTCAGGATCCGTCAGGAGGGCTCTGTTGCCGCGGGCGTAAGAAGGATCGAGGCTCTCACGGGCAACGGACTTCTCGAATACATCGACAAGGCGAACGCGGTCATTATGGGCGCTGCCGCCGCTATGAAGATTGCCAACCCCAAGGCTCTTGTAGAGGGCGCAGTCAAGGTCCAGCAGATCATCAAGGAACAGCAGAAGGTCATCAATGAGCTCAACGCACAGCTCGCAGCTTATCAGCTCGGCAGTCTGTATGACAACGCTGTTGAAGAAAACGGCGTAAAGATCATGACCGAAAGCGTTGAGGGCGTTGACGCCGATCTGCTGCGCGATATGTGCCAGAAGGCGAGGGATAAAGACCCGAGTACGGTAGTTGTTATCGCTTCCGCTAACGGCGGCAAGGTCACCTTTGCGGCGGCTTGCGGTAAAGAGGCGATCTCAAGGGGCATTTTGGCAGGCAAGGTCGTCAAGGCTGTCGCTCAGGCGGCAGGCGGTAACGGCGGCGGAAAACCCGATATGGCTATGGCGGGAGCAAAGGACGTAAGCAAAATCGAAGAAGCTCTCGCGGCTGTAAAGGATACCGTTTTGGGAATGTTAAAATAACGATTTTCCTGATTTTTCAAGGCATTTCTGCCGTTTTTAACATAGTTGTGTAAAACAACCAATTTACTTAAGCCATTCTTGTGCAAGAACACGGACAAAAATTTTTCAAAAGTATTGAAGTTTTGTCATATTTATTGTATAATGATTTTACTGAGATATTGTTTTTTCTCGGATAAAGGAACAATTTTAGGAGGAGATTAAAAAATGTTCAAAAAAATAGTTAGCATTGTAATCGCAGTATTTTTGATTGCAGGCATGGCTGCTGTTGCTGTTCACGCGGCAGATGACGGCAGTGCAGTTGGCGCGAACTCCGATGATTCCGCAGCTATCGCGGCAGGTTCTGACGATAACTCTGTAGGCGCTGATGACAGCGGCAGCGGATCAGTTGGCGGAAACGCAATCAACTTCAAGGCTGACAAAAATCTATGGAGCTTCAAAACTATTACTTGCTATCTCTATGAGCACGGCGGTGACAAGCTCATCACTTGGGGTTCAAAGAAGGGTAATATGACAAATACCAGCGGCGACGTTTGGTCATTTGATCTTGACAAGGCAGGTATCACTCTCGAGAGCGGCAAGCAGTACGGCGTAATCTTTACAGCTGACTGGAACGCTCAGTCTTGTGACCTTATTCTTGATTCTTCCTGCATCGGCGCTACTGCGGCTCTTACAGGTGATAAGGTAGAGAACAATGTTGACTCCAACAAGAAGAGCTATGTTGTTCACTGGGACGGCAAAGACCCCACAAAGCTCGGACCCCCGAAATGCATCACATCTATCGGTAACCTTATCGGTGAGGCTTTCTGGGCAGACGAAGACCCCTACAAGATGCTCGTTAACTTCATTAAGTCAGACGGAAAAGACGGTCTTTCAAACGCTATCCAGTACAACGGCAAGACAGAGCAGCAGACTCTTGATGATACAGCCAACGCTCTCGGCCTCGGACAGGACGACATCGAGAAGGCTATCAAGGAAGCCGGCAAAGAAGGCAAGGTTAAGTGGTCTAAGACTGAGTCAAAGGCTAAAGAAGGCAGCTCAGCAGCAGGTGGCGGCGACAGCTCATCTGACAGCAGCTCATCAGGCAGCAGCTCATCGGGCGGCAGCTCATCATCAGGCGGCAGCTCATCATCAGGCGGCAGCTCATCATCGGGCGGCTCAGGCTCAAGCTCAGTTACATCTGGCCAGGAGACAACTATCTTCTTCGTATTCGGCGGTGTAATGCTCGCAGCTGCAGGTATCATCTTCCTCGCAAGAAAGAGAAGAGATTTCTAATTACAGACAATGCTGATTTAACAAACAAAGGGACGGGTTTTCCGTCCCTTTTTGTTATCCGGGGAGTTTATAACAATGTCATTTTTAGATTTTGGTTTTATCTTGACAATAAAGCGCAAAATGGTATAATTTATTATGCAGACACCACGGTTTTGCGCAAAAAAATTCAAGGAGAGAAAAAATGAGATTTCCAAATGCAGCAAAAGGAATCAATAAAATCTTTGCTTCCGAGATGCTTTCTCTGATAGCTACCATAGCGTCGGGGATCGCCTCGATCTTGACTATCCTGTTCGTCGATTCGGGAAGTATCGGAAACAGCGCCGGAGCTATTGCGTCCGAGTTAAGTATTTTGATTTTCGGTATCGCCGGATTGATGCTGATGTTCATCGCGTTTATTTTTCAGCTTATCGGCGTTATTCAGGCGTCAAAGGACGAGAGCTTTTTCAAAGCGGTTATCTTCCTGACCCTCGCGGGCTTGCTCTTTACGGCGATCGCCCAGTGGTTTATCACATCTAACGCCATCGTCTATAACATTTGCGGCACGCTTGCGTTGGTTGCGGATATCGTCGCCTCGCTGTTTATGATACTCGGTATCAGCAGTCTTGCGTCTCAGTGCGAAAACAACGTTATCGTCGATAAGTGCGCTACATTGTTCAGAGTCATCCTTTGGATCGCCATTGTCGGGCTTATCACAAAATTCTTCAGCATCTTTGTCACCAGCGAATCAGCAAAAGCGATCGTAGCGGTATTCTCGGTAATATCGCTTATCCTCAACATCACCCAGTATGTGCTTTACATTATGATCCTCACAAAAACAAGGAAAATGCTGAAAGAAAGCAAAAAGAATTAAATCCAGAAAAAATCAAGCCGCTCCGGTCACCTGGGGCGGCGTTTGGTTATGGTCAGCTTGACTCCTTGCTATTAAGTCTTGTCATCCCGACAGAATATTAGGTAAAAATAAAACAGAGATACGCCAAAGCATATCTCTGTTTTATATGGTCGGGATGACAAGACTTGAACTTGCGACTCCACGCCCCCCAGACGTGTGCGCTA
>JBGULZ010000203.1:0-4247 GCA_045116595.1 Ruminococcus sp.
TAAAAGGGGGTGAATGCTGTGTTGTAAATTCTGTTTTGAAAGCTCCCTTCGATACTATTATTATCTCATATCAGGTGTCCCATAAAACGGACAGTGCATTATAGTATTTTAATTTTGTTTATAATTCGCAATATTTAATTGTGTTTTTCGCTGTAAAATGCTTTGCAAATCTGATACTTGCTTTTTGTGAATACGTCGCCCGAAATTGAGCACCTCGGCCGCACAAATTGAGCAGCGGCGTCGGCAAAATTGAGCACTTTCGTCGCATAAAGTGCACAGCGGCATCGGCGTGATTGAACAGCAAAAAATCTCACGGTAAAATGGTAATACGCGCGTAAGCGTGAATATTATCGAAGGAGGTCATCACATGACCAATTACCGTGAGATTCTGAGGCTCTACAGTCTCGGGCTCAACAAAACACAGATTGCCGAAATCTGCGGCTATTCGAGGAATACCGTGGCGCAGACAATCAAGCAGGCTGAAGCAAACGGATTGAAGTATCCTTTACCCGAAGGAATGTCCGACACAAAGCTTGCCGAAATCATTCGTCCAAATACTCCTCTCAAGGTTGCGTACAAAATGCCCGATTATGCGTATGTCGCGCGAGAAATGCTCAAAAGCAACGTAACTCTGAACCTGCTTTGGCTGGAGTATGCCGAGAAATGCAAGGAGAACGGAGAGATCCCGTATCAGCTCACTCAGTTTAAAAAGTATTACCGCGACTACATGACGAAAACCGGAGCGACCATGCATCTCGACCACAAACCCGGCGAGGTTATGCAGGTTGACTGGGCAGGCGACACCGCTTCCATCATCGATACCGATACAGGCGAAAGAATTCCGGTATATGTTTTCGTGGCAACGCTGCCGTTCAGCGGCTATTCGTATGTAGAGGGATTCCTCTCTATGAATCAGGAATGCTGGACAGAGGCGCATGTAAATGCCTACAAGTACTTTGGCGGCGTTGCTAAAATCATTCAGTGTGACAATCTTAAGACCGGCGTGGATAAGCACGGTAAGAATGAAATCAAGCTCAACAAATCCTATGCCGAGCTCGCCGAGCATTACAATACCGCAATTCTGCCCTGTCGCGTGAGAGCGCCCAAGGATAAAGCAATGGTCGAGGGAACTGTCGGAGTAATCTCCACATTCATCCTCGCTGCACTGAGAAACAGGGAGTTCCTTTCTCTGCCTGAGCTGAACGAGGCAATTTCGGAAAGGCTCTATCAATTCAACCATAAGCCTTTTCAAAAGAAAGACGGCAGCCGCGCAGCGCTTTTTCAAGAGGAAAAACCTTTTCTGATGCCGTTACCGTTACATCCGTATGAGCTTTCGACGTGGAAGATTGCGACGGTAGCGCCAAACTACCACATTTCACTCGACAAGATGAATTACTCCGTTCCCTTTGAGTACATCAAAAAGAAGGTGGATGTCCGTTTAACCAAAAATACCGTCGAGGTGTTCTTTGACGGCAACAGGATCTGTTCCCACCGCCGTCTTTACGGCAGAGCCAATCAATACAGCACAAACGAGGAGCATATGCCGCCAAATCATCAAAAATATGTGCAGTGGAACGGCGACCGTTTCATTAAATGGGCGGCGAAAATCGGCTCGTCCACAAAAATGGTCGTCACTGCCATTCTTAACGGTTACAAGGTTGAGCAGCAGGGCTACAAGGCGTGTATGGGCATTCTTAAGCTTGCTGACAAGTATACGCCGGAGAGACTTGAAAACGCCTGTAAAAAGGCGTTGACATTTACGCCGCGTCCTTCCTACAAAAACATACAGGTGATTCTGTCAACAGGTCAGGATAAAACCAAGAAGAGTCAGCAGACAGAAGCTTCATCTTCAGATGCTTACGGCTTCACCAGAGGTGCTGACTATTACGGAGGTGAGGACTAATGCTGACGGAAAACACCATCTCAAAGCTGCGCGAGATTCGCCTCGGAACGATGGCGGAAGCCTTCAGAGAACAGCTTACCAATCCGGAAATCTCCTCGCTCTCATTCGAGGACAGATTCGGACTTTTAGTAGATGCCGAGTGGACTACCCGAAAAAACAATACGCTGGCAAGAATGATCAAGAAGGCACAGTTCGCCGACCCATCGGCGTGCATTGAGAATATTTCGTATCTTCCTCAGAGAAATCTCGATAAGGCGCAAATCGCGCGTTTCGCTGAATGCGTCTATATCCATGAGCATCACAACATTCTGCTGATGGGTGCGACAGGCTGCGGAAAGACGTATCTTGCCTGCGCGTTGGGGATGGCAGCAGTCAGAAAATCCTATCAGGTAAGATATGTCAGATTACCGGAGTTGTTGACAGATCTTGCGATCGCAAGAACAACCGGCACATATTCCAAGGTTATTGAGCAGTACAAAAAGCCCGCGCTGCTGATCCTCGACGAATGGCTTTTGTACAGGCTCGAGGAATCGCAGGCGCGGGATTTGTTGGAAATCGCAGAAGGCAGATACAAGAAAGGTTCAATTATCTTTTGTTCTCAATTTGGCGTAAAGGGCTGGCGTGACAAAATCGGCTCGCAGATTGTGGCTGACGCGATTTGCGACCGCATCGTGCACGATTCCTACCGCGTGGTGATTGAGTGCAGGGAGTCCATGAGAAAACTTTTCGGCATAGACAAAGAAAGCTAAAGGAGCCTGCGGCTCATCGGGCTCTGCCCGAACCCGAGGTTTATCGCTTTGATTTCCGAGTGATGAAAAGGCGGTGCCGGCAAAACCGACATCGCCCATCACTCGCAAACCTCACAAGCGCTCGGGTCGCTCCTCAGCGTTGCCCTATCCTCCTGTGAGTAAAGCACTTTTATTGTAATATACACACGCTTACTTGTCAATGTGCAATCGCGCGACGGCACTGCTCAATTTTGCCGACGCAGATGCTCAATTTCAGCGACGCTACTGCTCAATTTCGCCGGCCGAGGCGCTCAATTTCAACGCTGTATGCAAGCATATTTGACTTTATTCAATTTGCTTGATTTAAAATTTGAAAAAACCAAAAATCCTCAGTTGGGTAGACTGCTCGGGGATATGAACCCAAATCTGCTTGCGGATGATACTTCGGCAGACAGCGCTTGCTTTGAAGATTTTTTAGATTGCGGCGCTTCTTATACATCAGATGAAGTGCTGAATGCTTATCATGCGTCCTATGACATTCTTAAAATGTATAAGAATGAATTTGGATTTGAGATATCAAAGTTAATTGAAGAATTATCATTTAAAGAATATGAAGAGTGTTTTTGTGAAAACATTAATAAAACCATATCTCGTTCTACATTACATATATATCCCACTGACATCTGTTTTATCGCTTTTCATCTGAAAACAGTAATAAAACAATAAAGTGAAATAATAGAAAAATCCGAACCCTTCTCCATCCGGAGAGAGGTTCGGATTTTTAATCTTTGGTACGAGTGTTCATAACGGACTTATGAAAAATTCAGGTTTTATCGGCAGTCACACACATTTCTCGCTCGCACATTTGTGATTAATTCAATTCCTTCCTATAATGTGAATACAAAATTTCAGTTGAGGAGGAAATGACTATGAGAAATCCAAAGTATCACATTTACTTAACGCCCGATGAGCGGCGCACGGTTATCAACAGCCTGATTGATTTGATGAACGACCTCATTTCACGGGGCAAGTACACCGACATCGTTGACGAGCTGCTGATTAAGTTTACAAAAGCCAAAGCCAAGAAAATCAAGGTCAAGGAGGTATGAGTTATGTCTACAAAGATTACATATACACAACAGGGAGATTACTTGCTACCCGATTTGAAATTGCCCGAACAGCCGAAGGTTGAAATCGGAATTTGGGGCAAGCGGCATTTGCGATACCTCAAAAATCATCATCCTATCATTTACACCAACCTGCTAACGAGTTGTAAGCTCACCGCCTATCTTGCCGACATTGATAAGCAGGCAGAGGATATGTTCTTTCGGTTAGTAAAACAACTTGCTAAACAAGAAGGCGTTACCGAACAGCTTAAAGCAGATAACCAAATGATGTGGGTGCAGAAAATGAATACTATTCGTAATCGGGTAACGGAGATCGTCAACAATGAATTGATATATACTTAGTAATCATGGGCGAAGGTGATTTGTTTCATCTTCGCCCGTGAGTTAATAAAGCATAGATCCAGCGAGTGTTTATACTATCCATTTATTTACGAAAGGTATTTTGTTAAGAATTATAGAAAACACTAAAGAGAAAAGAAAAACCAATAC